>JAFAOB010000114.1 GCA_019238055.1 Alphaproteobacteria bacterium | reverse complement strand
TAGTGCTAGGCGCCTCACAAAAGCCTGCTTCCCGGGCTAAAGAGGGCTCCTACGTTATCTCGAACTGGAACTGGCCGGAGGGACGTCCGTGCTTGACAGCTTTAGGGTTCTCGATCTCTGGAAGCGGCTAGCGATCAATTCCCGGTTCGGCGAATTTAAGTCCCGGTTTGGCCGCGGAAGATTCCCGATTAGCCCGCCACGGGAAATCGCCCGCAAATAATCGATCTATTTATCCTTTCAGGGCCAGAACAAGGCTGCGGAGCGCATCGTCCCGGTTTTCCCTATCGACCGGGAATTCTGCGGGTGCGGCTCATCCGGGGCATCGGAAGGCCGCACCCTCCGCGGGGATCAAATCCGGCGCTGCTGGCGGCGGATAAAGTCGATAAAGATCGCCGCCAATAAACCTTCCTTTTTCTCCCAATCTTCGAGGGCGACGTCCTGGTCGAAGCGGTCTTCGGTCAGGACTTCGTGATACTCGGCATTCGGCAACAGCCGGTGTGCTGCTTGGCCGGGGCCGCGCGGATGCACCCGGTCGTTCCCCGGAACGATGCAGGCGGGCATCGCCATCGAGCGCAATTCGGCAGGGCTGAGACCGATCACCGGATATTCTGCGCCCTCGTTGAAGCTCCGCCGCCAGCGCTCCATCAAGGCGAGGAAATTCTTGACATCGAGACCCATCAGCCGGGCGCGGTTGGCTGGATTGGCGGCGATGACCTCGCGGAAATGTTCGCTGTCGCACACCGCCGCCATGCCGCCCTTCTGCGCCATGTCGATGTATTGGCTGTAGTAATTCTGCACGAGGCGCTCGGCCGCATAGCGCCCGCCGGTGACCCGCCACAACAGCAGCCCGCGCACCGCCGCCGAATGGCGCAACGCGAACAGCAGTGCCAGCCGACAGCCCGACGAGCTGCCGCCGATAAACGCCGGCGCGGCGTCGAGCTGTTGCAACAGAGCGTGCAGGTCCTCGACCCAGACCTCGTTTTCGGAATTGCCTTCGAATGCGACACCCGAAGCGCCGCAATTGCGCCGGTCATA
The DNA here is from genome assembly GCA_019238055.1 of Alphaproteobacteria bacterium. GTDB lineage: Bacteria > Pseudomonadota > Alphaproteobacteria > ATCC43930 > CGMCC-115725 > AP-15. The sequence goes on along the minus strand of JAFAOB010000114.1, from coordinate 15,011 downwards.
GATCAAGACGCGGTTGCCGGCCTCGGCGATCTTGTCGGCAAGCGATTTGACGCCGGCGAGCGCGCGCCTTCCGCCCGGCTGCAACGCCACCCACGGGCCGCGCTCCCCCAAAACCTGGTAATTGATGTCGACGCCGCGAATTGATGCGATCGGCATGGCTTTCCCCGATGGTCCAACGTTCCGAATTCTGCCATCCTAGCCATATATCCCGCGCACGCGCAGAGGAAATGGCATGCAGGTCGGCGTATCCTATTTCCAAGTCGATTACGGTGTCAGGCAATGATCCGCGAAGAACTGGTTTTTGTTGCGACCTGCGACATCTCGGGGCATGTGCGCGGCAAGGGCTTTCCGGCACGCGAATTGCCGGGGCGGCTCAAAAAAGGCATCGGTTGGACCGGCAGCAATCTTATGATGTCGCCGGCCGGGCCGATTTGGGATACGCCGTTTGGCACCGCTGGCGATCTGATGATCGTGCCTGATCCGGGGGCCGAGGTCAGGGTCGATTTTGGTGATGGCTCGGCGGTCGAGCATTTCTTTTTGGGCGACATCTGCACGACCGACGGCAAGCCTTGGGAATGCTGCCCGCGCGATTTTCTGCATCGCGCCGTGGTGGCTCTGGAGGAGCTCGGCGGGCCGCGTATCGTCGCTGCCTTCGAGCAGGAGTTTGTATATACCGGCACCGATGACCGGCCGGGCGATGCTTATGCTCTGGGTGCGTTCCGTCGCCAAGGCAATTTCGGCGAAACGTTTATCGCCGCATTGCGCGCCGCGGGCGTGGCGCCGGACAGTTTCCTCGCCGAATATGGCTCCCGCCAGTTCGAGGTCACGGTTGCACCGCAGCCGGCGCTGACCGCCGCCGACCATGCGGTGATCACCCGCGAGATGGCGCGCGCCACCGCATTCCGCCTCGGCCATCGTGCGGTGTTTTCGCCAAAGACCGACCCCGACGGTGTTGGCAGCGGTGTCCACATCCATTTGAGTCTGTGGGACGGCGGTGGGCGGCCAGCGACCTACCATGCCGGCGAGATGATGGATTTGAGCAAGCCGGCGCAGCATTTCTGTGCCGGGATCCTGCACCATATGCCGGCGATCTGCGCGGTGACGGCGCCGTCGCCGGTCTCTTATTTGCGGCTCGTGCCGAACCGCTGGGCGCCGACAGTGATCGATATTGTTCGCCAGGACCGCGGCGCCTGCCTGCGCGTCTGTCCGGTCTTTGCTGCCGCAGGCCCGATGGAGGTTGCGCGGCAGTTTAATATCGAGTTCCGCGCCTGCGATGGTGCAGCGAGCCCCTATCTGGCGCTGGGAGCGATCATCTTCGCGGGCGCCGACGGCATCCGCCGGTCATTGCCATTGCCCGGCCCGGCCGCAGCACCGCAATCGCTGCCATCCACCCTCGGCGCCGCGCTTGATCACCTCTCCGAAAGCGAGGCGGCGTTGCGCTGGTTCGGTCCGACCCATCTCGACGCTTATCTGCGCTTCAAGCGGGTGGAGGCGGAAAAGGGCGCCGGTCTCTCCCCCGCCGAACTTTGCGCCCATTATGCCGAAATCTATTGAGAGCTGCCGGTAGTGAGCCATGTTCGACACGACCTTGGTCTCCTCGTCCCCATGAGGGCGGCAACCCTGGGCTCGCGCTCCGCGCGGCCGGCCCTGGATCCCCGTTTTCGTTGGGAGGACCATAGGAACTCGCGCGCGACACTCGGCTGCGTCGCACCGCGATGACCGCTCCGCTGCTTGCGCCGGACGAGCCCGACCCGGTCACATTCACCAACGAGAATGGCCGTTCGGCTTTCTTCTTGACCTGCGATCACGGAGGACGAGCCTTCCCGCGGCGGCTCGGGCGGCTTGGGCTCGCCGAGCGCGACACGTTTCGCCACATCGCCTGGGATATCGGCATCGCCGAGGTCGGACGGCGGCTATCGGCGGCGTTGGATGCAGCGCTGACCATCCAGACCTATTCGCGGCTTGTTATCGATTGTAATCGCGACCCTGGGGTGCCGAGTTCGATCCCCGAAATCAGCGAAGACACCGAGATCCCGGGAAATCGCAATCTTGATGAGGTAGACCGCCTCGCGCGACGTGACGTGATCTTTCGCCCCTATCATGACCGGATCGCCGCGGCGCTCGACCGGCGCCACGACGGAGGCCGGCCGACAGCGCTGATCGCATTGCACAGCTTTACGCCGGTATTTCACAGCGTGTCGCGGCCATGGCATGTCGGCGTGCTGTTCAACCGCGACGCGCGGCTTGCCCGGTCGCTGCTCGACCTGCTGCGCGCCGAGGGTGATCTCGTCGTCGGCGAAAACGAGCCCTATCGCGTGACCGACCTGACCGACTACACCGTCCCGGTGCATGCCGAGCGCCGCGGTCTGCCCTATGCCGAAATCGAGATCCGCCAGGATCTGGTCATCGATCCCGAGGGCCAGTCTTCCTGGGCTGAGCGTTTGGCGCGGCTGCTTCCCGCAGCCTATGCCGCACTCGCCCGGCAATGATTCTGCCGTCGCGCGCGAGCCGGGGGTGGACCTCGCGTTGCCGGGCGGTGGCCGGGTATGGAGCGCGCTGCAATCGCGGCACAGCGCGGTCATGATGCCGATGTCTGCGGCGGCCAGAGCCAGGCCGCTCCACGCACCCCGCTCGCATCGCCATGGCGCGGCGCCAGCAATCGGGTGTCGACCCGGTCGGAAAACACATACCGGCTCCAATGCTGCGGCACTGCACGATATAACGCGCCGATCTGCGACAGCCCGCCGCCAAGCACGATTGCATCAGGGTCGATCAAATTGATGACCATGGCGAGACCGCGCGCCAGCCGGTCGATATAGCGCGCGAGCGTAGCACCGCAGTCGGCGGCACCGCTTTCTGCACCATCGGCGATCCTGACCGGGTCCAAATCCTGCCCATTGTGGCGACGGTGGTCCGCCGCCATGCCGGGGCCGGACAAGAACGTCTCGATGCACCCCGAGCGGCCGCAATAGCAGGCCGGGCCGGGCAGCTCTTCCGGCAAGGGCCATGGAAGCGGGTTGTGCCCCCATTCGCCTGCGATCGCATTAGCGCCGACCAGGATCTGGCGATCGACGGCAATACCGCCGCCGACACCGGTTCCGAGAATGACCCCGAACACGGTACGAAATCCCGTGGCGGCTCCGTCGGTCGCCTCGGAAAGCGCAAAGCAGTTGGCGTCGTTCGCCAGCCGCACCGGCCGGGCGAGGGCGGTTTCAAGATCCCGCTGCAGCGGACGGCCGTTCAGGCACGTCGAATTGGCATTTTTGACGAGCCCTGTGGCGGGTGAGACCGCGCCCGGCATGCCGATGCCGACCGAAGCCGGGCTGCCGATCTCCTGTTCCAGCTCTTTGATAAGGGCTACGATTGCGGCGATCGTGCTCTGATAGTCTCCGGCCGGGGTCGGCACCCGCCGGCGCATCCTCACCGCGCCCATCCCGTCCACGGCGGCGCCCTCGATCTTGCTGCCCCCTGAATCGATGCCGATGCGAAAGTTTGTCGTCATTGCTTCCGCTTTCGGAATTGAGGACATGGAACCGGCTTGCTCACCAATTTTTAAATCCTCGCCCCTAAAGCCTGTGCCTGAGGAGCAGTGGGGCCGGTGCTATCAATCCGCTCGGTCACAACCCGCGGCTCCCGGTTGTTCTGTGCACGTTTTTCGAGGTCCGATAAGCATGACCGGCAAAGCTGCACCACCGGAACCTGTAGAAGGGGCACCTCGGCGGCGGAAAGTCTTGATTGTCGAGGATAACGACCTCAACATGAAGTTGTTCAATGACCTTCTGACCGCCCATGGCTATGATACTCTGCAAACCAAGGACGGGATGGAGGCGCTGGTGCTGGCTCGCCGGCACCGCCCGGATTTGATCCTGATGGATATCCAGTTGCCGGAGGTCTCCGGACTCGAGGTCACAAAATGGATAAAGAAAGATCGGGAATTAAAACTTATCCCGGTCGTTGCCATAACCGCTTTTGCCATGAAGGGCGATAAGGAGAGAATTTGCTGCAGCGGCTGTGAGGATTACATCGCTAAGCCAATATCAGTTACCAGCTTTCTGCAGACCGTCGAACGCTTCATGTCGCGTACGATGCTCTAGGAAATTGCTACCGAGGCGGGAGCAGGGATGACCGGGCGAGTTCTGGTTGTTGATGACTTGGACATCAACGTCAAGTTGCTCGAAGCGAAGCTGTCCGCCGAATATTTCGACGTGCTGACCGCGTTTAACGGCAGCTCGGCCCTGGAGATTGCTGCGGCAGAGATGCCCGATGTCATCCTGCTCGATGTGATGATGCCGCGCATGGATGGGTTTGAGGTGTGTCGTCGATTGAAGGCCAACCCGCGAACCGCCGATCTTCCGGTCGTCATGGTCACGGCTTTGTCGGACGCCGCCAATCGATTGCGTGGCCTGGAAGCCGGTGCCGACGATTTCTTGACCAAACCGGTCGCCGATATCGCACTTTTTGCCCGCGTACGCTCGCTCGTCCGACTAAGGCGGATGATGCAGGAATGGCGGCTGCGCGACGAGATTTGCGGCCGTTTTGGCGGCAGCGAGGCACATTCGGACCTCGATGACCGACCGGCGAACATCCTGATTATCGAGGATGATGGGCTCGCTGCCGCCAAGATGAAGCAAGCTTTGGCAGCGGCGCACCAAGTGATAACCGTCACGGGCTGTGTCGCTGCGCAATCCCATCTCGACAGCGCGACCGACTTGGTCATCGCCAGCCTAACCGCGGGGGATGGTGACACGCTGCGCTTCGTATCGCATTGCCGGGCCAGCGATCAGTTGCGCCACCTGCCGATTCTGCTGATCGCCGCCGAACGCGACTTGCCGCGTCTTGCCAAGGGGCTCGATCTCGGCGCCAACGACTATTTGGTGCGCCCGATCGATCGCAATGAATTGATGGCGCGCACCAATATCCAGGTTCGGCGCAGGCGGCTTCAGAACCGCTTGGACGAGAATTATCGTCGAAGCTTGTCTTTGGCGCTAACGGACGAACTTACCGGCCTTTACAACCGACGTTACCTGTTTGCGCATCTCGACGAAATGATAGCGCGGATCAATAGCGAGGGTGTGGGAGCGGCGCTGCTGCTGTTCGACATCGATCATTTTAAGCGAGTCAATGACACCTTCGGGCATCCGACCGGCGATGAAGTGTTGCGCCAGATCGCCCGCCGCGCCCAGGATAGCGTGCGCAGCGCCGATCTCGTCGCCCGTCTTGGTGGCGAAGAATTCGCCGTAGTAATGCCGGAGACAGGTCTCGCGATTGCCTTTGCGGTCGCCGCGCGACTGCGGCTCGCCGTTGCCGTCAAGCCGTTTGTGCTGCCGGGCGCCAGTGGGGAATTGGATGTCACGATCAGCATCGGCGTTACCGTTGCCAATGCCGGTTACGAAGATCGCGACCAATTTCTGAAACGCGCCGACGAGGCGCTTTACGAGGCAAAGGCAACCGGGCGCAACCGCGTCGTTGCCCGTGACGCGGGCGCCCTGTCGCATCTCAGCCTGGAGCCGCCGCCTCAGCAGATCCCACTGTAACGGTGAGCGTTCCGGCACTCCCCAGCCTTGCGGGTGCCCTGCATCGCAGCGCCGCGCATCGTATACTGATAACTAATTGATCAGCCCGTAGAACTTGCCGGCATTCTCGCAGGTGATCTTGTGGACGACATCGGCCGGCAAATCGGCAAACTGCTCCTCGATGTATTTTGACGATTCCGGCCATACGCCATCGGGATGCGAATAATCCGAGCCCCACATCAATGTCTCGACACCGATGTCCTCGACGAGCTTGGCGCCGATCCGATCGTACTGGAACGTCGCCCGGCATTGCCGGCGCCAATATTCATTGGGCTTAAGTTTCATCAGATCACGGAAGCGGTCTTCGAATTCGAAATCCATCCGGTCGAGCGCATAGGGCAGCCAACCGATGCCGCTCTCGCCAAAACCAAGCCGGAGATTGGGTATCGCTCCAGAACTCCGGCACCAATCACGGCGGCGATGATGTTGATCAGGTTCATCTGGAAGCCGGCGACGCTGGTGAATTGCGCCTTGCGCCGCAGCTGGGTGTCGAGGCTCGCGCGCACACTCGCCAGCGTCGATGGAAAGGTATGGAAATGCAGCGGCAACTGCACATCGCTGACCGCCTTCCACAGCGGCTCCCAGAGCGGGTGCCACATCGGCTCCATGTCCCATAAACATGACAATTCAAGCCCTTTGAGACCGAACTTGGCGACGCGATACACTTCCTTGGCAGCGGCTTCGACATCGCCATAGGGCAGACAGGTAAGGCCGATCTGCCGGTCGGGATGATGGCTGCAGAAATCCTTGAGCCAATCGTTGTAGATGCGCAGCATCTCGTTGGCGGCTTCGATATCGCGAACCCGGGAAGCGACAAATGCGGGCCGTCGGCTCCGTCGACCACGTAGGGCATACGCTCTTTAAGCTCACGCTTGGCTTCAGAGGCGAACAGCTCCGCCGGCAACCACGGCATATCAAGGTGACAATCCACGGAAATTCTTTTGTATTGCATGGCGATTCTCCGGTACGGGTTGGGTCGGCCAGCCCCGCAACGAATTCTGGCTATTGTCGCAGCGCGTTACCATCGTCCCGCGCCAAAGCCGATGAGTGTAGTTAATATCGGTTATAGCCGTTGCGTATGCCCGCATGGGTAGTGTAACTCTGGGGTGCGGTACTGAAACAGAGACTCGCGTCGCTACCAGCGTAAATTTAACCGGATCGATCCCTTAATGTCCTCGAATATTAGCGAGCCGGGTTGCCCTGCAACTAGGCTGTTGCCGCTCGTTCCCGATATCCAGGCGAGCGAACAGGAAGTAAGCGAATTCGCCTCGACGGTTTTGGCAAAATTGACCTTGGGGGTCGGCAAGGCGGCTCCCGCCGCGACCGACCGAGACTGGTTTGTGGCCACCGCTCTTGCACTGCGCGATCGCGTCATTCACCGCTGGCTCGCCGCCGATCGCACGAGCCAGGCAAAGGGGCGCAAGCGGGTCTATTATCTATCACTAGAATTTCTGATCGGGCGCCTGTTCAGCGATGTGGTCGAAAACTTGCGCCTGACCGAAATGGTGCGTTTGGCGCTCAACGATCTTGGTGTGGATCTCGATCGGTTGCGCGCCGCCGAGCCCGATGCGGCTTTGGGCAATGGCGGTCTCGGGCGGCTGGCCGCCTGCTTTATGGACAGCATGACCGCGTTGGGCATCCCTGCCTGCGGCTACGGGATCCGCTACGATCATGGCCTGTTCCGCCAAGTCATCGTCGACGGGTGGCAGCAGGAATTTCCGGAGCATTGGTTGTCGTTTGGCAACCCGTGGGAGTTCGAGCGGCCCGAGATTGTCTACGATGTCAATTACAGCGGCCACGTCGATCATATTTCAACAAACGGCCGCGCCCGCGCCGTGTGGCATCCCGATGAAACCATCCAGGCCGTGGCGTACGACACCCCGGTCGCCGGGTGGCGCGGTCGCCACGTCAATCTGTTGCGGCTGTGGTCGGCACGCGCGGTCGACCCGTTGCGGCTGGACATCTTCAACAAAGGCGACCATGTCGCAGCACTGGAACAACAAGCTCGCGCCGAGGCCATCTCAAAAATCCTGTATCCGAGCGACGACACGCCCTCGGGGCAGGAATTGCGATTGCGCCAGGAGTATTTCTTTGTCGCGGCCTCGATCCAGGACCTCGTGCACTGGCACCTCCGCAACCATGGCAATATCTTCACCTTGCCGCAGCAGGCGGCAATTCAGCTCAACGATACGCATCCGAGCATTGCGGTCGCAGAGCTGATGCGGGTGCTGGTCGATCGCCACCACATCTCCTGGGATGGCGCGTGGCGGATCACCCAAGCGACCTGCGCATATACAAATCATTCGCTGTTGCCCGAAGCGCTGGAAAGCTGGCCCGTGCCGCTGTTCCAGCGGCTATTGCCGCGTCATTTCGAAATCATCGATACGCTCAATCGCAGCCACTTCGCTGAGTTACACGAAAAGCATGCCGGCGAGACCGGCGGTCTCGCGGCGATATCCTTGATCGACGGGGCCGATAGCGGACGCGTGAAGATGGGTAATCTCGCTTTTCTGGGCTCGCACCGGATCAATGGGGTCTCGGTACTGCATACCGAGCTGATGCGCACAAGCGTATTCCGCGATTTTCACCGCCTCTATCCCGACCGGATCATTGCCGAGACGAACGGCATTACTTTTCGACGCTGGTTGCATCAGGCAAATCCGGCCCTGACTCGCTTATTGTGCGAGGCCTGCGGCCGGGAAGTCCTTGACGATCCTCTCGCCCTCTGTCGGCTCGCCGATCAGGTTGAGGACGGGGCACTGCGCCAGCGGCTCGCTGCCGTCAAGCGTGCCAACAAGCGAGCGCTCGCGCGCGTGGTGCGCGATCGGCTGGGTCTGCGGCTCGATCCGGCCGCGCTGTTCGACGTACATATCAAACGCATCCACGAATACAAGCGGCAATTGCTGAATTTATTGGAAACCATTGCCCGATATTATGCGATATTGGCCGAGCCGGAGCGCGACTGGTTTCCGCGCGTCAAGATTTTTGCCGGCAAGGCCGCGCCGAGCTATGTGCAAGCCAAGCTGATCATCAAGCTCGCCAATGATCTGGCGCAGATCATCAATAACGATCCGGTGGTCGAGGATCGGCTCAAGCTCGTATTTATCCCGAATTACAATGTCAGCCTTGCCGAAGTGATCATTCCTGCGGCCGATCTCTCGGAGCAGATCTCGACAGCGGGAATGGAAGCCTCGGGGACCGGCAATATGAAACTGGCGCTGAATGGCGCGCTGACGATCGGCACGCTCGACGGCGCCAATATCGAAATTCGCGACCGGGTCGGCCCCAAGAACATCGTGATCTTTGGATTGCGCGCCGAGGAGGTGACCGAACGCGCGGACGCTGGGCTCGACGCGACCGCCGCCATCGCCGCTTGTCCCGAACTCGGCGCGGTTTTGCAAGCGCTCGATGCCGGGGCATTGTCGCCCGACGACCCCTATCGTTACAGCCATCTCGCAAACCGGATCAGATATGCCGACCGCTTTATGGTGGCGGCAGATTTTGCCGCCTATCGCGCCGCCCAGCATCAGCTCGACGATCTGTGGCGCGAGCGCGACCGCTGGGACCGGATCGCGATCATGAACATCGCCGGTATGGGGTGGTTCTCGTCCGACCGCACAATCACCGGCTACGCGCGCGACATCTGGCAGGTGCCGGTGTAAGCGGCCGCGCCAGCCGGACCGGGCTGGGGGATTACGCCGCCAGTGTGTCTTCGAGGACCATCGCGGCGCATTTCTCGCCAATCATGATCGAGGGCGCGTTGGTGTTGCCGCCCGGCACCAGCGGTATGATCGACGCGTCGGCGACGCGCAGCCGCTCGATCCCGTGCACGCGCAAGCGCGGATCGACGACCGCGTCGATGCCGCGCCCCATCCGGCAGGTACCGACCGGGTGCAGGTTCGAGACCCCGCGCACCCGGATCTCCTCGACCAGCGCCTCATCGCTTTCGACCTGCGGCCCTGGCAACACCTCCTCGGCGACAAACGGCCGTAATGCCGGCTGGGCGGCAATCTTGCGGGCCAGGCGCGCGCCGTAGATCAGCGCGCGGAAATCATCGTCGCTCGACAGGAAATTGAAGCGGATCGCCGGCGGCGCCAGCGGGTCCGGACTCTTGATCCGCACCGTGCCGCGACCGTCGGGACGCAGATGCACCGGGCTGAATGTAAACGCCGGGAACGGATGCGGCTTGATGCCGGTGCGCAGACGTTCAAGCGCGCTCCAACCGGACATGTTGATCTGCAGATCGGGGGTTTCGAGCCGCGGGTCGCTCTTGACCAGCGCGCCGGCGTAGATCCCGGCGTTCGACAGATGCCCCGAGCGGCTCAGCGCATATTGCGCCGCCGCCTTCACCTTGAGCAGCGGACTGCGCGCCATGTCGTTGACCGTGATCGGCTGGGTGCAACGCCAAACCAGATAGGTGTTGAAATGGTCGTGCAGATTGGCGCCGACGCCAGGGATCTCGCGCACGATCGGAATGCCGTATTCACTGAGGAGATCGCCGGGGCCGAGGCCGGACAGCTGCAACAGCTGCGGCGAGCCGTAGACACCGCCCGACACAATGATCTCGCCGCGCACGCGCGCGGTCTTGCGCCCTTGAGGGGTGTGATATTCGATGCCGACCGCGCGGGTGCCGTCGAACAGAATGCGCGTCGCATGCGCCTCGGTCGCGATCGTCAAATTTCCCCGGTTGCGCGCCGGCCCGAGATAGGCCCGCGCCGAGCTCCAACGCCGGCGGTTGCTGGTCGTGGTCTGGTAATAGCCGACACCTTCCTGCCGCGCGCCGTTGAAATCGTCATTGGCCGGGATCCCGGCCTCGATCGCGGCTTTGACCATTGCATCGCCCAGTGGACAGCGCACCGGGTTCGAGACCCGCAATGGCCCACCCACACCGTGGAATTCGTTTGCGCCGCGCTCCTGGTGCTCGGCCTTCTTGAAAAACGGCAGTACCGAATCCCAGTCCCAACCCTCACAGCCGCGCTGGCGCCAACCGTCGTAATCGGCGGGCGTCCCGCGCATATAGACCATGCCGTTGATCGAGCTGGTGCCGCCCAGAACCTTGCCGCGCGGTTGATATAAGGTGCGGCCCTTGAGCTCTTTTTCGGGCTCGCTCTCGAACATCCAGTTCACGCGTGGGTTGGCAAAGGTCTTGGTGTAGCCGAGCGGGATGTGAATCCAAGGATTGCTGTCGCGGGTTCCGGCTTCGAGCAACAAAACGCGATAACGTCCGGATTCGCTGAGGCGCCCGGCGACCGCGCAGCCCGCCGAACCGGCTCCGGTAACGATGAAATCGTAGGTCTCTTCCGCCGTGGTCATCGCTTTCCTCAACTCGTGCTGAGTAACGATAGCGAAGCGCTTGCGGCGGGTGAAGAGCTGTGCGGCGAAGTGTTGCCGCAACATCAGCGCACAAGCGAAGCACAACAAAGCCCCAGATCGATCCCGGGACTCGGACCTTTCCGCTCTGCTGCTGCGAGATTGGGCGATTGCGGCCCGCGGGCGGGATCCGCGCTCTCTTGGTCGCAATGCTGGGCGTATTCGTGAACGCCCGGTCGCGACCAGATTAGCCTTTGCGCTGGCCGGCCTCAGGCCAGGGCCGCTGGCCAGCACGTGGGGCGTCCGAAGAGCGTGCCTCGAGCCATGGTCGCTCGATCGTCGGGCGGCCGATATGATAGCCCTGCAGGTAGCCCACACCCTCTTCCCGCAACAGCGCAGCCTCTTCGGCGGTCTCGACGCATTCGGCGACCGTGGCAAAGCCAAAGCCTCGTGTCAGGTCGAGCAGGTGCCGCAGAATGATGCGGTTCTCGCGCCGGGCAGCGAGACTGCGGACAAAAGCGCCGTCGATTTTGACGATATCGACCTCCAATGCCTGGAGATGGCGCAGCGAAGTGTGACCGGCGCCAAAATCATCGAGTGCCACCCGGCAGCCGGCATATCTGAGCGCGTCGACGAAATGCGCCAGCTCGCCAATATTATCGAGCGCCGCCGTCTCGGTGAACTCGATCACAAGCCGCGAGGCGCAGTCTGGCCGATTGCGCAACAGCGCGATCAGCGAGCGCAGCCATGGCCGGTCGCCGGCGGTTCGTCCGGAGACGTTGAAGCCGAGCCTGACCGAGTCATGAGCGGCAAGTTCGGCAAATGCCCGGTTCAGGACGTAACGGTCGATCAGGCCGATGAGCCCGGTTTCTTCCGCGGCGGCGATGAATTCGCCGCACGGCAGGAGATTGCCATCCTCCTCGCGCATTCGCAGCAGGCATTCGAAATAATCGTTTTCTCCCGTCGCCGCGCAAACCACCGGCTGGAAAGCGAACAACAATCGGTCCTGACCGAGAGCGGCGCGCAGCATCTCTTCGATTGCCATCTCGCGCCGATGCCAGAGCGGCCGCCGTGTCATCCGCAGCTGATGCATGATGCAGTCACGCACATTCATCGCTCGGCAATATCGCTTCGGCGACCCGCGCCGCCCGGTCTGAACCACCCCCTCTTCGCTATGCGACCTTGCTTGGCACAATATGTCGGCACGACAGAGCCTCGAACGCTCGATCCGATGCCCGCTGTGTGATACACACCTCAGGGAGCCCGTTCGCGGCAAGCTAGGCGGCACTCATCTACGAACAATTAATTGGGCAGCGCGCACGTTGTCGCGAGCCGGTTCGAGGCGTTGCGCGTACCCTGAACTGACTAGCCACAGGTCAGCATGGTGACGCTCAATCGCCTCGGCCGTTGTCGGTGATCGGCATGGCTCGATGGGGATCGATGGCATCGCCATGATCGCGGTGCATTAGGCGTATTGCGGCGGAACCGCGCCGCCGGTGTTAGGCGTGTCATTACTCTGGAGCAGCGACCATGGACGCGCGCGACCCCGCAAAAGCTGTCGAAATTATGGATCTGCTGTCGAGGCTCTTCGGTGGCGGCGAGTGTTGGGACATCCCTCAACCCATTAAACGACGCAGGAAACCGCGTAGTCCTTTCGGCTGTGAGGGCGGCTCCTGCTGCTGTTGCGGCCTCTGGTCGGTCAACAGCCGGAAACTGCCCGCCTGCTCCTCGATTACCTTTAACAACCGATCCCGCTCGCCGCGCAAGTCGTCCCGGTCGTGCCGTAAATCCTCGATGCGCCCTGCCAAGTCTCGGCGCTCCTCCTCTCTCAAGCGTTCAAGATCGGTCAGCTTTATACGTAAAAACTGGATTTCCAGCCGCAATAGGCCGTTTCCATCACCATTTCGTGTCGTTTCCACCGTTTCGTTTTCAACGTTTCCTTTCACGTTTTTGGAAACGGGCGGGTATACCCTGTGCAGTTCTGCCGGATCAATCTGGATTTCGTCGTGGACGTCCGTGGCATAAGAGATTTTCCCGCTCTTGCAGGCTTTGAAGATCGTTGACCGGGCTTTGCCCGTAGCTGCGGCAGCCTCTGTAAGGGTGTATGGCATTGGCGTTTCCCATTGTTCATCAGAAACAATAAGAAACAATTCGGGCATTTCTCATCCGGGGAATGCAATCACAGCGGATTTGTCCTTTGATTTTAACGGACTACCGGGCCGTAAACTCGTCTGGTCGGCAGGACGTGGGAGAATCATCTATGTCCAGAAAAGGCCGCGGAACCCTGGCACCCACTGGCGCCAAGTCGTCGCGCTGCACGTGTCGGCGAATTCCTCCAGAATCCTGACGCCATCCTCGGCATGGCGCGGATTGGCGGCGTTGCCACTGTCGTCTATGTCGAAAAGCAACTCGGCGGTGCGCCCGGCACACCGGCTTTGACCCCTGAGCAAACCTGCCCGTCAACGCCGGCCTGGGCGCTCACCACCATCGACCATAACATTGTGTTCGCTGGCTACAACACGCCCAGCCCAGCTCGAACCTTGGGGATTACCTCGGGGGGATTACCGCAGCATCGGCCGATTTTAGCTAAATTTCCCGGCTGGTTCTCTCGCTCCGCCCTGGGACCATTGACGAAACAGGCAATCATTGCCGATGCGCTCACGGGCGTGCGCGATCCCCTGCTACGCCAAACGGCATTTCAGCTGGGCCGATGGAGCGCAGATCGGATTGCCGCTCGAGCGCGCGAATACGCAATGGCCGAAGTACGAAGAGGGCCAGCGCCACGACAAAGAAATTCATCAGCGCCGTGATCACGAACACGAGATGCCAGCTGCCGGTTGCCGCGACGATCACATTCGCCACTGGTACGAGAAACGCCGAAGCCCCTTTGGCAGTATAGAGCAGGCTCAGATTAGTCGTCGCATATTTTGGGCCAAAGCTGTCGGTGCAGGTCGACGGAAACAGGCTGAAGATCTCACCCCAGGTCAGGAAAATGAGACCCGCGAAGACCACGAACGCCCAAGGCGCGGTGCCGAGCGCTCCCAACAGCCAGTAGCTGATCCCGCCAAGGCCAAAGGCGAGCGCCATTGTATATTCGCGGCCGATATGATCCGAAATCCAGCCGAACAATGGCCGCGCCGCGCCATTGGCGACATTGTCGACGAGCAAGGCGAGGGTCAGGGTCGTTACCCCGGCCAACACCAAAACATTCGCGACGTGAAAGCTGCGCGCGATCAGGGCAATCTGTGCCGTCGCCATCAGTCCGCTGGCGGAGACCAGCACGAACATCAGATAGAGCACCCAGAATACCGGGGTGGCAAGCATCGCCCGAGGCGAATAGCTCGTCGCGCTCTGGATCACCTTGGCGACGGCATTGGGCGTCTCGCCGGGATAAGGGGCGCGCATCAGCCAAGCCAGCAGGAAGACGATCGTTCCTTGCGCCAAGCCAAACCAGAAAAAGGCAGCAGCGTAGCCATTAGTATCGATGACATGCCGGATCGGCACGATGGTTAGCGCGGCGCCGGCACCAAACCCAGCGGCAGTCAGCCCGACCGCGAGCCCGCGCCGGTCGGGAAACCACTTTACGGCATTGCCGACGCAGGTCGCATAAATTGCCCCGGCGCCAATCCCGGACAGAGCCGAGCCGATATAAAGCGCAGCCAATGTGGCGGCGGCCGAGTTGACGATCCATCCGATCGCGATCGTGATGCCGCCAAAGGCCACCATCAGCCGCGGCCCGTTTCTCGGCCCGATCCGGTCCACGATCCAGCCTTCGACCGGTGTCAGCCAAGTCTCGAGGGCGACAAACAGGCTGAACGCAATCTGGATGTCGGCCACCGCCCAGTGATGCGCCGCGCTCATCGGGTGGACGAACAGGGTCCAGCCGTATTGCAGATTGGCGGTCATGATCATGCAGACGATACCGATGATCAGCTGCAGCCAGCGCTTCGCCGGCGCGGTCATGATGGACGAGCCAGTCGAGGTCACGCGCACTTGAGATGCGCTCGGCATGGGTCATTCCTCCCAACAGACAGCGGCTCTAGACCGCAGCATTAACTCTTGCTGTGAAACAGGTAAGCGTCGTTAACGTTGGGTTCAATTTGGTCAAGCGTATGCGGCAAGAAATCA
>JAFAOB010000110.1 GCA_019238055.1 Alphaproteobacteria bacterium | reverse complement strand
CAAGCTCGTCACGGGCGAGGGGATCGACGTCGAGCCACGCTTCGATGTCGCGCTCGTCCGCTGCCTCGATCTCGCCGTCGAGATAAGCAACGAGACGCTCGTTACTGGGCCTCGACATTTGTTCTACTCCTGCTCAGGCCGCCACCTGCTTCGAGCTGCGCCTGCAGAGCCAGCCGCGCACGGGCGAGCCGGCTCATGATCGTGCCGACCGGAACCTGCACCACCTCGGCCGCCTCCTTGTAGCTGAGACCCTCAACCGTCACCAGCAGCAGGGCCGCGCGCTGATCCGGCGGCAGGCGATCGACAGCGTGCCGCACTTCGTCAAGCGCCAGCCGCGCTTCAGCCTGCCGGACCGGCTCGTCGGAGCCGATCCGCGCCTCGGCTACATCGATCTCTTCCTTGCGCACCCGTCGAGAGCGAAGCTGATCGATCCAGATCGTCTGCACGATACGAAACATCCAACTATCGAAACGGGTGCCCTCCTGGAACTGTTCACGACGAGCAAGTGCACGCTCGCAGGCCGCCTGTACGAGATCATCGGCCTCGACCACTGAGCCAGTCAGACCGCGCGCAAATCGGCGCAGCCGAGGCAGCACTGCGATCAATTGGTCACCAAACCGGGCAACGACCAAATCTTTGGCCGAGGCACGACCCAGCGACCCCACCGCTCTT
Organism: Alphaproteobacteria bacterium; assembly: GCA_019238055.1. Classification (GTDB taxonomy): domain Bacteria; phylum Pseudomonadota; class Alphaproteobacteria; order ATCC43930; family CGMCC-115725; genus AP-15. The sequence continues at coordinate 5,024 of JAFAOB010000110.1, read as the reverse complement.
CGCATCAGCGACAACGCGCCTCCTCAAACGTTATTCCCGAGTGCGGGTGGCGCCACGATATTCCTGGTTGCCACGCTGCGCAGATACCCGATGTCGTACGTATCATTCTGCCGATCCGTACCCGCAGGCTCAGCACCACGCCCGAATATGGCGCCAATAAGTTCGCTTGTCACACGTGTCACGCTCATTCGCCGGCAAAGCGCTCGCGACGCTAAGACGCCGGCATTCGGCATCATTGCGGCCTGGGATCGCTCTTCACAAACCGCGGTCGTCACGGCATTGTGCACTGCATCGACCGCCTGATCAGGATCCGCTGCACCATGAAGGTTGCCGTCATAAGAGAAAGGCGGGCACACGAGCGCCGCGTGGCGGCTTCGCCCGACAGCATCAAGCGAATGACTGCAATGGGTCTCGATATTCTGGTCGAAAGCGGGGCGGGCGAGGGCGCCGGATTTACCGATAATGCCTTTGCCGCCGCCGGCGCCACGATCGTACCGGAACCAACAGCAGCGCTGGGTGCCGCCGATATCGTCATCAAGGTGCAGCGCCCGATGGCTGGCAGCGCAGCGGAGCACGATGAGCTCGCCTCCGTGAGGCGAGGTGCAGTGCTGATCGGCCTCCTGCAACCGCTACAATACCCGGCCGATATCGATGCTTATGCCGCGGCCGGAATAAGCGCTTTTGCGATGGAGCTGGTGCCGCGCATCACCCGCGCACAGGCGATGGACGTGCTGTCGTCGCAGGCAAACCTCGCCGGATACAAGGCGGTGATCGATGCCGCCGACGAATTCAACCGGGCCTTTCCGATGATGATGACCGCTGCCGGCACGATCAAGGCGGCGCGAGTCCTGGTCATGGGGGCCGGCGTCGCCGGGTTGCAAGCAATTGCCACAGCGCGCCGGCTCGGCGCGATCGTGTCTGCGACCGATGTTCGCGCCGCAGCCAAGGAACAAGTCGAGAGCCTCGGGGCGACTTTTATCACGGTCGATGAGGGGGCGTCGCGCTCGGCCGAAACCGCCGGCGGCTATGCCCGCGAGATGGGCGAGGACTACCAGCGGCGGCAGCGCGAAAAGATCACCGAGGCATTACGCCGAACCGACGTCGTCATTTGCACTGCGTTGATCCCGGGAAGGAAGGCGCCGGTGTTGTTGACTGAGGCGATGGTCGCCGAGATGGCGCCGGGGTCGGTGATCGTCGATCTCGCGGTCGAGGCGGGCGGCAATGTCGAGGGCAGTCAGCCCGGCGTAATTGTGACAACGCAGAACGGGGTCAAGATCGTCGGCTATCTCAATGTGCCATCGCGCATCGCTGCCGATGCAAGCCAGCTCTACGCCCGCAATGTGTTGTCGTTTTTGGGGCTGATCGTCGACAAAGAGGGCAGGTTGGCGATCGACCCGAACGACGAGATCATCAAAGCGACCCTGTTGACCCGAGACGGGGCGATCGTTAACCCGTTGCTGACGCCCTCCCCTGCGCCGGCCGCGATTGCGGCGCCGGTGGCGGAATAACCGACGGAGAATAGAATGGCAGACCCCACCTCGCTGGCCGAGCGGGCCGGCGGGCTTGCTGACGACGCCGGAAGGCTCGCGCGCGAATTGGAGGCGATGGCGCACCAGCTGAGCTTTCAGGCATCCACTGTGGGGACGGCTCCGGTGGGCGGCCCGTCGCTCGTCTATGAGCTGACAATTTTCGTGCTCGCGGTCTTTGTCGGCTATCACGTGGTTTGGCGAGTGACCCCGGCGCTGCATTCGCCGCTGATGAGCGTCACGAACGCGATTTCGAGCGTCATCATCGTTGGCGCGCTGATCGCTGCCGGGCCGGCGGCGTTTGGCTTCGCCAAATTCATCGGGTTCGTCGCCGTCGCGCTTGCCGCGGTCAACATCTTTGGCGGCTTTATCGTGACCCAGCGCATGCTGCAGATGTTCCAGCGCCGGAAGTAGCGGAGCGGCTCGTGAGCGAGAATCTTGCGGCGTTTTTTTATCTGGTAGCATCGGTTTTTTTCATCCTGGCGCTGCGCGGCCTGTCCTCACCGCAGACGGCGCGGGTCGGAAATCTGTACGGCATCTTCGGGATGGTGATCGCCGTGGTCACCACCCTGTTGACCCCGCACGTGGTCAGCTACTGGCTGATCGTCGCCGGCATCGTCATCGGCGGCGCCATCGGCACCTATATTGCCTTGCAGATCCAGATGACGGCGCTGCCGCAACTGGTGGCGGCATTTCACAGCCTTGTCGGTCTTGCCGCGGTGTGTGTCGCCGCCGCCGCGTTTACCGCCCCGCAGGAGTTCGGCATCGGGGTGCCCGGGGCGATCGAACGGCCGAGCCTGGTCGAGATGTCAATCGGCATGGCGATCGGCGCCATAACCTTTACCGGGTCGATCGTCGCCTTTTCCAAATTGCAGGGTCTGGTCAGCGGGCGGCCGTTGATGTTTCCCGGCCAGCATCTGTTGAACGCCGGGCTCGGCGTCTTGCTCGTGGTGCTGATTGCGATCGTGGTTGCGAGCGGCGCGGGTGCGGCATTCTGGGGGCTGCTGGCGCTGTCCCTTGCGCTCGGCTTCCTGTTGATCATGCCGATCGGCGGCGCCGACATGCCGGTCGTGATCTCGATGCTGAACTCCTATTCGGGATGGGCCGCGTGCGGCATCGGCTTCACCTTGTCGAACAGCCTGTTGATCATTACCGGGGCGCTCGTCGGCTCGTCCGGCGCCATCCTCAGCTATATCATGTGCAAGGGGATGAACCGCTCGATCGTCAATGTGGTGCTGGGCGGGTTCGGCACTGAGGGCGGGGCGGTGGTGGCCAGCGGCCGCGCCGGGGATCGCGCCGTAAAGTCGGGCAGCGCCGACGACGCCGCTTTCATTCTGAAGAATGCCAAATCGGTCATCGTGGTCCCCGGCTATGGCATGGCGGTGGCTCAGGCCCAGCACGCACTGCGTGAGATGGCCGACCTCCTGAAGAAGGATGGGGTGGAGGTCCGCTATGCGATTCACCCGGTCGCCGGTCGCATGCCGGGACACATGAACGTGCTGCTGGCAGAGGCCAATGTGCCGTATGACGAGGTCTTCGAACTCGACGAGATCAATCGCGATTTTCCGTCGACCGATGTCGCCTTTGTGATCGGCGCCAACGACGTAACCAATCCGGCGGCCAAGACCGACCCGAACTCGCCGATTTACGGCATGCCGATCCTCGATGTCGAGCGCGCGAAGACCGTGCTGTTCGTCAAGCGCTCGATGGCCTCGGGCTATGCCGGGGTCGAGAACGAACTGTTTTACCGTGACAACACGATGATGCTGTTCGGCGACGCTAAAAAGATGTGCGAGGAGATAGTCAAGGCAATGGAGTAGCGCCAGCCTATCATCAAGACACGACCGCAGTCGCGATAGCGTCGCGCATCTCGCCCACCCGTCGCACCATCGCGAATTGCCAGATGCCGTGCCGACCTTCGGCATTGACCGCATTGACCCATCGGCTCGCCGCCTGCTTTTTGACCTCGGCCAATGGGTCGTAGCCCTTCGTTTCCAGGATCAGGAACCGGTCATGGCCGCCATCGAGGCGGATTATGAAGTCGGGTTCGTAGTCGTGCGGCTGGCCGTTGTGGAGGTAAGGGATCGCAAAACCGAGCCCGGCATTCTTGATAAAGGCATCGACCGCCGGGTGCGTGTCGATCAAGTAAGCCGCCGATTGCTCCCATTGCTGTGTGTCGGCAACGATGTAATTGATATGCGAATGGACCGCCTCGCGCACCTCGCGGCTGGTCCAGAAGCTGACCTCGCCAGTTGAACCCTCCGCGCGGTTTTTCTCAAAAATCGGGAGCTCGGGAGCTTCGCCGTTGGTCGCATCGGGATGAATTGCGCCGAGAAGCCGTTCGATGACCCAGCCGTAATAAGGTGAGATAAACATCTGCAGCCGGTCGGCCGGTGGTTCGATGATCACCTTCTCTATAACGTAGCGCTGAATGATGCGGGCGAGTTGCGGGAACAATATGTGTGGCGGTGCCTCGCAGCCTTCGCGCTCGACGTACTGCTTCGTCAAACTGGCCGCCATTTCGAAAATGTTCCGCTGGAGTCGCTGGCCGCGGTGAAACGGCTCCATCGTTGCCACATCTGAAACCCCCGGCCCATATATCGAGGGGCGCCCCCGGTCCGTTGGGACCGCATCTTTCATCTCGACCTCGGTCGGGATGTCCCTGGAGTCGATGCGGATTAGCGCGAGCGATGCCCAATCGACCGCGATTCGGTTGCGAATACCCTGCCGGTAGGCTTCGACCCGCGGGAAGCGGATCTCGAATTGCGCCTTTTCCGGGACCGCATGAATATGATTCCGTTTGGCCGATGGCGGGCGCGGCCCTGTCTTGTTTTGTTTGAACGGGATCACCTCGAACGGCACACCGAAGACCTTCGCGACCTCCTCGGTCAGCCGGCCCTGATCGTCGAAATCGTCATAGCTGCGCCGCCGCAACGCACGACCGACGACCTGCTCGCATAATAGCTGCGACATGAACGGGCGCAGCCCGATGATGTGCGTCACGGTGTTGCAATCCCATCCCTCGGTCAGCATTGCGACGCTGACGATGCAGCGCACGTCGCGGCCGGGCGGATGCAGCGGCCGGTGCAGCTTGTGCGCGAGTTCCTCGAAGCCGACGGGATAGATCGGCCGGTCCTGGCGGTCGCGCGGCCATTCAGCACGCCCGATTGTATCGAGGGTAAAGCGCATCCACGCGACCTCGTCGCTCTTGGCGCCTTCAACGTCTGAATCCTCGACGACTTTGGTATCGACCCGGATCGTCACGGTGCGGTCTTCAGTATTGCGCAATTCATCGAGACCGGCCGGCGGGATGGAAGCGGGTGATTTGCCTTCGGCCAGCCATTCATAAATCGAGAGTCCTGACTTAAGATACATATAAGGTGTAGAAGGGCATGGTTCGTCGTAGACAGAGGGAGCCATGGGCGAGATTGTCTGCAAGCGCTGTCAAGGGACGGATTACGTCAAGAGGGGAACGGTTCGCAATCTGCAACGCTACCA
>JAFAOB010000211.1 GCA_019238055.1 Alphaproteobacteria bacterium | reverse complement strand
GAACAGAGGCCGCATCCGCGCTTTCACCTCCCGCAACGATGACGCCCATAATTCCAGCGTCGTCTCGATCGATACGCCACTCATCTAAACACTCCCGACCACGGGAGAGATAGGCAGGGCTCAATCAGAATGCAACTGTAGGGTTAGGCGAGCCGCGGAGACGCCGTTCAACATGATCCTCGAAGCGCGGCCGTAACCCATCCCCTCTGGTGGTGCATCCCGTCGGATGCACCGCTTTTTGTGTCTTTAGCACGGTAAGCAGGACCACCTCGAAGCCCGGGGCTCACGCATGAGATCGCTCTGGTAGCTGAGCCTGCTCAGCAACGACACTCATCGGTTTTGCAACGTCTAGTCCTCTCAGTGCCGATGAGGACTCAAAGTTGCTAGACTCTGCGCCACACTCAACCTTTGGCTTCTCATGCGTAAGCCCTGCCTCGAAGCCGGCGCACGGCAAAGGCGGAGGTCGCATTTAGATTGCGGCAGTCAAAATATTGGTCAGGTTGCCCGCGTTACGCGGCGAATGGTGGATATGCCCTTAGAACCTATTCCGGTAAGGTTGTGTTTCGCCACGTGATAATGGCCAGGGCAAAGTGAAGTATGGCCGGATAGTTTTCCGGCTTCTTCTCCCATCGGATCAAGATACGGCGGAAACGGTTGAGCCAAGAATGTGTGCGCTCAACCACCCAACGCCGCGCCTTGGCGCCGGCATGGTGCACCCTTTCGCACATCTCCTCACCGCGTGAGCGCAGATGCGCGCACCAGCAGAACAAGGGTTGCCGTCCGCCGCGCCGACCGATCCCTATCCATATTTATGTCGCGAGATTTGATGAGGTCTCACCAAGCGGTAGGGCCCCCGAAAACACGGTTCGATAGCATGTTGATCCAAACGAACCGCGCGCAACGCGATCACAACGGAATGGCGAGCAGCGTGTCGAAATGCCTGCTGTCACAAACCACCACGCGTTCGGCGAAACGGAGGCCACGGGCGTCGTCGCGGATCACGTCGAGGTAGACCCCCGTCGCGAACACGTCCGTCCGTCCATCCCGCATAATGCGAGCAACCAGGAATGGTGTCTCGGCTGCGATCCCACTCGGATTGGTCGCTCCAATCAGCGGCAGGCCGATGATGTGGCGATAGCTCTGCCGTTCGTAGATGTTCGCGGTTCGGAGAGCGGTCACCCGGTCCCGCAGCATCGCGCGCGAGTCGGCGTAGACGATGCCGGCACTGTAGCCACGTTTGTGGTTGTCGGCAGAGGTGATCTTGTAAAGGCAGTCCTCGATGAAGAAATCGGGCCAGCTTTCCAGCCGATCAGAATCGATCGTCTGGGCGTAGGCAGCGTTGAGTTCCGCCACGCGCAATACGGCGCTCATATCCCCATCATCCCGCGCCACATTGACCAGAAGCCGCGCACCGCGGCCTCGGTCGCGCGAGTGGGCTGGCTTTCGACGCCAGCACCGCCCATTTCCACGATTGCCGCCCCATCCTCTGCCGTCGTGATGCCGCGCTCGACGAAGCCGCCTACGCAACCGTCCTCCATCGACACAAATCCGGCGGGCCCGCCGAGATTGAGGTGCCTCAGACGTCGTTTCCGCATCTCTGGCGTATCATCGACATAGGCGAAGAAGATCCACTCCAGGTTGGTGCGATCCACACCCGCCGGCGTGAAGAAGCGCAGGGCCATGGCGTTTTGCGTCTTCTGCAGGACGAAATTGGGAAACACCGTGACGATCTGGTGCCGCACGCGGTCCAGGTGCTCGTCGACGACATCGATCATCCTGAGGTCTTCCAGCCTGTAGTCGTCGGCGGCGGAGCGCATTCCGTCGTAGCTCCGATCGACTGCCTCCGTCGGCGCTATCGTTTCGGACACGCTGCAGCCGCCATTTGGACTGACCGTCAGGCCGCCGCCCTGACTGAGCCGGTTCAGCCTGAAGGTGGCGAAGAACAGATGCAGCAAACTGGCGTGATATGAATCTCGCGCATTCTCCGCGTACAGCTTCCAGTTGTTTGGCAAGACCTCGACGAAGCGACCAATGATTTCGATCTTCCGACCGCCAAGCACGCGGTCGAAGCGCGCCAGCACGTCGGAGCCAAGAAATTCCTCGATGGGCGGCGTGTCATTCGCAAAGGTGCCAAAAACCAAGCCGTGGAGCGTGGTTGTGCGCAACTTGCGGGGGCCGTGATCCTGGACGCGGAACCCGGGTGGCATGCCGCCCTTGCCGTTCACCCCACGCTGAAACGCGACCGACCGGAGATTGCCGCGCAAATCGTAGCACCACGCGTGGTAGACGCACTGGAAGTCCTTGGCGCCGCGGCCGGAGTCGTCGAGGCAGATCAGTGCGCCGCGATGCGCGCACCGGTTCTCGAACGCAGCAATGGTGCCATCGGCATCGCGCGCGACCACCACCGGGGTGCGGCCGACGACCGTGGCGCGCCAGTCGCCGGGATCAGGGATTTCGCTTTCCAGACACAGGAAATTCCACACTGCACCTTCGAAGATCCGCTGTTGTTCGAGCTTTGGCAGGTCGCGGTCTCGGTAGGCCCAGAAAGGGACTCGCGTGAGATCGCCCGGCCAGCAAAGGTTTGATACCGACGCATGATCTGGCGAGATCGTATCAGTCGACATTGGCTCCTCCTTAGCGAATTTTCTGACCTACTTCCGCAGTTCGGATGCTCAACTCACTGATATTAACAAGAAAGCGGGATTTTGAGGCTTTTGTGGTGCCAAAGCCGATTTTGACCCGAAGATTGCCCGCGGCCTTAACCGACATTCTCTCGATCCGGGTGCGTTACTGGGCCAGGATCGCGGCTTCGGGCGTCTTGGACAATGATAAATCAGTTGCCGCATCACGGCTGGAGGCCAACTCAGCCAATTGACTGCGCCAAGGTGCCGGGACGCTTCGCTTTGCCTGCATCCAAACGCACCTCTCCCATCGTGGTCTGTCGCTTCTGACTCCAGCGCCGCTCATGCTGGCGCCGATGGCGCCCGCAACCGGGCGATCAATGAGAGGATTTCTGCGAACATCTGCCGCGAAACCGCGACCTCGGCCATTTGGAACGTGACGTAGCGGCTGTATGTTTGAATGGCACCGCGGGGTTTCCGATTGTTTACGGGGTTCCAGCCTGCGCCGATCGAGCCTTGGCCGGCAACCGCAGTCGATCCGTGCAACAACGTCCCATGCGCGTATACTGAGTTGGCGCGGCTACTCAATCGATGCATCTTTCTAACTCGGACTAAATCCTGAGCTTGCATCGCATGCTGATGGAAAAAACCAAACCGATCGTCGCCAAGGTTCTGGCCCGCATCAACGCAAGCCGGGACGAAAAAGCCGACAACCCGCCATGGATCAAACAAGTGGCAATGCTGACAGGCGTGCTGGCGGCGGTATCCGGCTTTCTCGCCGTGCGTGCGACGACACTCACGAACAACGCAATCTATGAAAGCAATCAGGCCATCTTGTCCCAGACGGAAGCTTCCGACGCGTGGAACGAATATCAGGCCGACAGCATCAAGTCGCGTATCATGGAAACGGCGCTGACCACGGCGGAAGCGATCAGCCCCGAAAGCCGCGCTGCGTTAAAGAGCGAGGCGGCGCATTTGCGTTCCCGCCAATCCAAAATCAAGCAGACTGCGACTGACAAAACAGCCGAGCGTGACCGGCACTTACAGACCGGGTATAAATGGCTGGCCGAAAGAGATTTGCTTGTCTATGCCGGCCTCACAGCGCAGATCGGCATCGCACTCGCCTCGGTCGCGGCTCTCGTGCGCTGGCTCACGCCGTTTGTTGCTGGCGTCATTGCCGGCGCTGTCGGCATAAGCATTACCGCCTATGCGTTTGCGGTGCATTATGGGATTGCGTTCTTATACCCGCATTAATTTCTGATTTCGCCCGGCTTCTTCGCTCGCCCCCTCTTGACCCATTTTTTGGGTTGAACGGAGCCAAGTAGAAAATTCTCACATTGAATATTCGTGCACGATTTTTCGGGCTTCTGAATCAAGTATAAACGCGGGTGTGGGGTGATATGCGCAAAAGTGCGCGCGAGGACTTTCTGAGGACTTCAAAAAATTTGTCATAATGCAGAGCGTTTTTAGCGCGGCTGTAGGTCCAACGTACAAATGTCAGTACCGTTCAGTTCTAGTGGTATGACGCAATTATAAAATTCCAAAGTCATCGAGGTAAGTGCTCCAACCACATCATCGAAAGGATCAATCTTGGGTACAAAGCGATTACGTCAAACCATTAAAGTCGGGCGGCATGTGAGCGCACCCTGCGCGGTAATGCCCGGCAATCGCAGCATGGTGAATCAGTCTTCGAAGTTACCGGGTTGACCTTTCTGTCGATCTAGACAGAGCTCGGGGATTGTCCGAGTCTCCGCAGCAGAGAGAATATCCAGTTGGAAGGTGCTCCTATGAAAGGGCAAGCGCCCAGCGTGGCCGAGCTGACAGAAGCAGCCGTGCGGCTCGGCCCAATGGTCCGAGCTTGTCGCGGCGAGATCGAGGCAGGTCGTCGACTGCCGGTTGCGCTGCTCACAGCGATGCACGAGTCGCGCCTCTTCAAGATGTACGTGCCTGCGGAATTGGGCGGGCTCGAAACCGACCCGCTCACCTCGATGCGCGTCGTCGAGACGATTGCTGAGGAAGACGGAGCGGCGGCTTGGGCGCTGATGATCGGTTCGACTTACGGAATCTTTGCCGCTTTTCTCGCCTCCGATGCAGCGGCCGAGATTTTTGGGGCTCACGATGCGGTCGTCGCGGGCGCGCTGCGGCCGGCTGGTATAGCTCGTGCTGTTGAAGGTGGCTTCGTCGTCACCGGGCGCTGGTCTTTCGCCAGTGGCATAGACCACTGCACTTGGTGGAATGGCGGCTGCATCATTTATGATGGTGACACCCCTCGCCGCAACGCGAGCGGGGCGCTCGAAACTGTCCTGGCATTCTTCCCTGCCACTGCGGGGGAGATGATTGACACTTGGGAGACCGGCGGGCTGCGTGGCACCGGGAGCCACGATTACGCCGTTACGGAGCTATTTGTGCCCGACAGTCATGTCATGTCGTTCGCCGCAGAGCCGCGCGCCCACGGATCGCTCTACCGCTTACCGACCCAGGCCTTGCTTGACAATGCGATGGCGGCGATCCCGCTCGGCATCGCCCGCGGGGCGATCGATACACTCGTGGTGCTAGCCGGCGGTGAGCGGCCGACTGGCTCGAGTTCTCCAGCTCCGCTCGCCGAACGGATGCCTATCCAAGCCGATGTGGGCCGGGCAGAGGCGCAGTACCGTGCTGCTCGCGCCTTTCTCTACCAATCAGTCGAGGAGTCATGGGAGGCCGTGCAGGCAGGCCGGACATTGTCGATCAAGGAGCTGGCGCTGTTGCGCCTCGCCCGCACCCATGCTACCCAAGCCGCCGTCGTGGCCGTCGATCTGATGTACACTGCTGGCGGCGGCAGCGCGGTTTATGTGCGCAACCGTCTTGAGCGCGCTTTCCGCGACATCCACACCATCACTCAGCACGCTTCGATGGCGCCGGGCAATTACGCGGTTTCCGGCCGGATACTGCTGGGCTTGACGCCCGACCGCCCTCTTTATCGAATATGAAATTCGGTTCGGTCGCTGTTCAGGGCAGCTCTTCGAATCAGAAGGATACGCCAGATGCTGATCGTCGATGGCCAGATTCATCTCTGGAGAAAAGGTACCCCGTCCCCACCACACCGTCAGGAGCCGTACTCCGCCGAGCAAGCGATCGCCGCCATGGATCAAGCCGGGGTCGATCGGGCGCTGATCCACCCGGTGCTGTGGGATCCCGACTCAAACGAATTGGCTGCCGAGGCGGTAGGCAAATACCCTAACCACTTCGCGATCATGGGGTGGTTCTATCTCGACGACCCGAATGGCCGCGACCTCGTCGCGCATTGGAAAGAGCGGCCGGGTATGCTCGGCCTACGCTTTTATTTCAACGAGCGGCACAAGCGGGAGTGGATGACCGACGGCACCCTCGACTGGCTCTGGCCCGCAGCCGAGCGGGCCGGCGTGCCAGTGGCGCTCGCCGCAGCCTTGTTCTTGCCGACGGTTGGCGAGATCGCCCGGCGCCATCCCGGCCTCAAATTGATTGTCGATCATATGGCGGTGCCGCCGGGGAGCCGCGGCGAGACTGCCTATCGCTTCCAGCCCGAGCTGCTGGCGCTCGCCAAATACCCCAATGTCGCGGTCAAGGCGACCGGTCAACCCGGCTACGCCGAGGATGCCTATCCGTTTCGCAGCTTCCACGAGCACTTGCACCGCTGCTTTGACGCGTTCGGTCCCGAGCGAATGTTCTGGGGTACCGACATCACGCGGATGCCCTGTTCCTGGCGGCAGTACGTGACCGTGTTCACCGAGGAATTGCCCTGGCTGAAGGGCCGCGATCTCGAGCTGGTCATGGGCGAAGCGCTCTGCAACTGGGTCGGCTGGCCGCTCCCGGCCTGAGCCGTGGGCCGCGGTAAAGGGACCCAGATGAAGCCTTATGTCATCTGCCACATGAACACGAGCATCGACGGCCGGACCTGGGGCAGCCGGTGGCGGCCGGCGGAGAACCATATGGCGGGTCTGTTCGAGCGCATCCACGAACAGCTCGGCAACGGCTCCTGGCTGATCGGCCGCGTCACCGGCAGCGAATACGCCAAGGCAGACGCCTATCCTGCTAATCCGGGCGAGGTCTTCCCGCGCGAACCCTGGTTTGTCCGGCGCGACGCCGCCGCTTACGGCATCGCGCTCGACGCGCACGGCAAGATCGCCTGGGGACGATCCGACATCGGCGGCGACCCGATCGTCGCGGTGTTGACCGAGCAGGTCTCCGACGCGCATCTGGCGGGGCTGCGCCGCGATGGCGTCTCCTACATCTTCGCCGGTGAACGGGAGCTCGATCTGGCGCTCGCGCTGGAGATCCTGAACTGCGAGCTGGGGATCGAGCGCTTGCTGCTCGAAGGCGGCGGCAAGTCGAACGGCTCGTTTCTGCGGGCCGGCCTGATCGATGAGATCAGCCTCGCGGTCTGCCCGGCGGTGGACGGCGCACGGGGCGGGCCCTACGCCTTCGATTCCCGCGAGGACGAGACCAACGCGCGAGCGCCGCTCCGCTCGATGACACTGGAAAGCTGTGAGGTTCTCGAAGGCGGCGCGGTCTGGCTCCGCTACCGGCTGCAAAACGGCTGATGCACGCGAGGTCCACCCGGCAAGGGCAGCCCTCCTTTTTGTAATCCGCGGTAACTGCTCTGCCTGCAAATTGAAGCTGTACATCGGCTCCACTCTGGAACTTTTCCGCAATCTTGCCTGCGTCGCCGCGCCAACAAAACCTCACACAAGGGCTGGACGAGCGCCGATATCAGGGCCATAGCTTGCGGCGAGCGATCCTTTGGAGGTACGCATGACCCAGGCGCGCCGCTTCCGTGAATTGCTGCGCCGGGACGGCATGATCATTGCCCCCGGTGCCTATGACGGCATCACCGCGAAATTGATTGCCCAAGCCGGTTTCGAGGCAGTCTACATGACCGGCGCCGGGACCGCCGCGACGTTTGGCTATCCCGATTTCGGCTTGCTGACGATGTCGGAGATGGTCGACAATGCGCGGCGCATCGCTGCCGCCGTCGATCTCCCGGTGATCGCCGACGCCGACACCGGCTACGGCAATGAATTGAACGTTTTCCGCACCGTGCGCGAATTTGAGACTGCCGCGATCGCAGGTATTCATATCGAGGATCAGGGGTTTCCGAAAAAATGCGGCCATCTCGATGACAAGGAGATCGTGCCGCGCGAGGATTGGCTCGCCAAGATCCGCGCCGCCACTGCGTCCCGCCGCGACCCCGATTTTGTCATCATCGCCCGCACCGATGCGCGCGCCGTGGCCGGGTTCGACGAGGCAGTCGCCCGGGCGAACGCCGCGCTTGCCGCCGGCGCCGACATGGCCTTTGTCGAAGCGCCGCAGACAATCGACGAAGTCGCCACGGTGCCTCGTCTCGTCAAAGGTCCATGTCTGTTGAACGTGGTCTATGGCGGCAAGACGCCCGATGTCGATCTGCGCGAGGCCGAGGGCATGGGCTATAAGCTCGCGATCGTGCCCGGCCTCCTGATCAAATTCGTCGTCGGCATCTGCGAGCAAAAACTGGCGGAGTTGAAGGCCTTGCACCGACATCCCGAGCCGCCCAACAAGATGACGGTGCGCGAGGTGTTTCGGCGTGTTGATTCTGACGAATGGGATGCGCGCCGCACCCAATTCCGAACCGGGGCGACAATCCGCAGCGCTGCCGAGTAGCTGGGCCCGATCGGCGGGGCTGAATGCGATCCTGCGCGTGACACCGTCCGGGACCGCACCCAAGCGGGCCTCGCAGCCGCCCGTCGCCTTAGCCGCAAAGGAGGGCGTCCCGTGAAACTCCAATGACGACATCGAGACGTTCAAGGCGTTGCTGGCTAATCCCGACATCGGTGTAACGCAAATTGCGCACCGCCTCGGTGTCTCTCCAGCGACGATCTATCGCTATATCCCCGCCGCGCCCACCGCGCATTCTCCATCCGCTTGGCGAAAGGCCGTCGAAATCGCCCTCGCTCGGGTCATTCTGACCTCATAGCCGCCGCGGTCCACAAGCTGCGGACCGGGGTGCTGCACCCTCTCAAGCCACGATGCGCTCCACCGGCCAGCGCCGCTTGCCGAGCCCTGATCCATGCGATTAACCGCGCTTGTGGATGTGCGTCTCGGCGCCAAAACGGCGACAGAGGTTGCGATGGGGCTCGGCATCATAGCCCTTGTCCGCAAACACCGTGCGGATCCGGGCCATGACCGCAAAGGCGGCAAGGAACAGGCGCTCGAAGAGGAGGGTATCGTTGACGTTGGCCGCGGTCACGGTGCAGGCCACCGGCACGCCATCCCCGTCCACCGCGATATGGTTCTTGGTGCCCCGCTTGGCGCGGTCGGTTGGATTCGGGCTGGTGAGGTCGCCAACGCGCTTGGCGCGCAACGAACAGGTGTCGAGGATCAGGTCGGGGTGGCCGCGCAGCATGCCGACCAGCATGGCATGGACCCGCGCCAGCAGGCCGGT
>JAFAOB010000184.1 GCA_019238055.1 Alphaproteobacteria bacterium | reverse complement strand
AACCGGCGCAGGGTGGCCAGCACGCGAACGGTTGCGGTAGGCGGGTGACCGCGCCCACGATGACGCGGTCGCCCACACGCGTCGATCACTGTCGCGATGAGATGCAAAATTCTGATGTCCAAGGCCATTGTCCATGTCTGTCACTCTAAATATGGGCAGCGGCAGAGCAGGCCGGGCGGTCAGACATCTCAACCAGAGGTAATTGTGAAAACCGCCTCTTATGCAGTGACGGCCAATGGCGCACTGCTGCAATTGCCTTTGGTCGGCACCTTTGATGTAATTTTAGCGCGCGGCCTGCTCGAACTCGTCACCGACATCCTCGTGGCCGTGATTCTTCTGGCCGGGTTCGGGGCAATCGGGTTGGGCACCTTGCCATCCGACTTTGGCGGAGTGGCCGCGGCGACCTTTGCTGTGTGGCTGTTGGGTTGCGGCTTTGGTTTTGTCAATGCGGTGGTCAATGCGTTTTTTAAATCCTGGGACAAGATCTGGGCGCAACTGATCCGCATTTTGTATTTCTGCTCCGGAATATTTTATGTCCCGGGAATGATGCCGGATTGGATCCGCGCCACGCTTGCTTGGAATCCGGTCTTACAGGGCGTCGACTGGTTCCGCGCGAGCTTTTTTACCGGCTATCTGCCGCATTGGCTTGATCGCTCCTATCTGCTGGCGGTCGCTGGATCGGTGTTGCTTACCGGCTTGGCGTTGGAACGCGGGCTGCGGCACCGGCTTTGTGAGCCGCTATGATCCGGCTCGAGCACGTAACAAAGACGTTTCGGACGCCCCGCGGGCGCAAACTTGTGCTCGACAATGCCAGTGCCACCTTCGAAGCGGGACACAATGTTGGCATTCTCGGCGTCAATGGCGCCGGCAAGTCGACCCTGATCCGGCTCATTGCCGGCTCGGAATTGCCCGACCGCGGCATCGTGCGGCGCTATGGGCGGGTATCGTTTCCGCTCGGGTTTGGCGGCACCTTTCACGGCGCGCTCTCCGGGTGCGAGAATGCGGCCTTCATCGCCCGCATCTATGGCGCTCCGGTGGGCGCAACCCTCGACTATGTCGAAGATTTCGCCGAACTCGGCGAATACTGGACAATGCCGGTCAATACTTATTCCTCCGGGATGCGCGCCCGGCTTGCCTTTGCGGTCTGCCTGGCGATCGATTTCGACGTCTATTTGATCGACGAGATAACCGAGGTCGGAGACCAGCGCTTTCGCCGCAAATGCGCCGACGCCTTCCGCGCTCGCATGGCGCATTCCGACATCATCCTCGTTAGTCACAACCCGCAGACGATCCGCCAATACTGTGACCGCGGCGCGATCCTCGCCGACGGCGCATTGTCGCTCTACGACGAGATTGGCGCAGCTCTTACCCGCTATCACCGCATGTTGCAGGAAACGATCTGATGACGGGCTCGGTCATAGCCCTCCGCAATGCGCAGGCGACGGCCGAGCCGCACCCGGCGCCGCCCGTACAACCAGGAGCCAGCGGGTTGCTGGCGCCCACTCCCGCGATCGAGCCCGCCCTTTCGCCCGGACCGCGGCTTGTCGGTTCCGCTGCGGCCAAGGCTCGCCGTGTTCCATTGACATTGTTGTCGTTTATATTGTTCGTCGTCCTGCCGACAGCGGTTGCCGCCGCTTATTATCTATTGATCGCTGCCAATCAATATGTTGCCGAGTTTCATTTTGCCTTGCGCTCTGCCGAGCCGGTGCGTATCGATACCGGGATGCTGTGGCCGGCGAGTGCTCCAGCATTGCAAAGCGCGCTCAATTCCTATGTGGTCGCGCAATATATCGGCAGCCGGGCGGTCATCGACGATCTCGGCAAAACACTGGACCTGCGGCGGACATTTTCAACACCCGCTGCGGATTGGCCGGCGCGGCTGCACCTGCCGGCGACAATCGAGGAACTGATCGCTTATTGGCAGCGCCAGGTCGACGCCTTTTTTGATCCGACCAATGGCACAATTGCGGTTCGCGTACGGGCGTTCACCCCGGGTGACGCGCTGACATTGGCGCGGGCGGTGCTGGGGTCCTCCGAGCGGCTGGTCAACGATATGTCGGCCCGCGCCCGGCGCGACGCATTGCGCAATTCCGAGAATGACGTCGCGGCGGCAGAGCGGCGCTTGACCGCCGCATTGGCGCGTCTGCGCGACTACCGCGACAAAGAAGGGCTGATCGACCCCCATAAGGCGGCCGATGCGAATGCGGCTCTTGCCAATCGGTTGCGCGACGAGCTGGTACGCGCCGGGACCGATCTGTCGACACTGAAAACATATCTGCGGGACGACGCCCCGGCGCTTAAATTGCTCGAAGCGCGCATTGCCACGCTCAAAGCTCAGCGCAGCGCGATCGAGAGCGAGGCGACGGTTACCGCAAGAACGCGCGATCAGGCGCTGTCGCGGATGATAGGCTCTTATGAAGAGCTCGAAAGCGAACGGCGTTTTGCTGAGGCCGCCTATCAGCACGCGCTCGAGGCTCTTGACCGCGCGCGCATCAATGCCGACCGCCAACAGATCTACATTGCAGATTTCGTACCGCCGAGCCTACCCGAGGAAGCACTCTACCCGCGGCGATGGCGTTCGCCGGGGGTCGTGTTCCTGGCCAGCTTTATCGTTTGGGGGATCGGCGGTCTGACCATCCGCTCGGTCAGAGATCACCTTTAGCGCGTGACCGCGGACAGGAAACAGCATGTCGACCGTTGAATTCGAGTCATCTCGGCCGCTGCTGTTTCCGGAAGGAGGCGTGAGCACCGCTCGATTTCGTGCAGCGATGCGTACAACGCGGCCGCGGCTCGCACTTGTGTCAACTTATAGCGAGTTGTGCGGCATCGCGGCCTATACGCGCAGCCTCGAAAAGCAATTGAGCGATGTTTTCGACATCCGTGTCTTCGACCTGAACCAATATTTATTGCGCAGCACCCATGGCCGTGTGCGCAAGTTCGGTGATCGGCACATTCAAGAGATCTGCCGCGAGCTCAAGGACTTCGATGCTGTCAACTTGCAGCTCGAGCACGGCACCCTGGGCCGTACGGCCCGTGACATCTTTCGCCGGTTCGGCTGGATCGTGCGCGCCGCACCTCAGCTGTCGGTGACGTTCCACTCGATGTTCGATGCCGCGGCATTCGACTATGGCAAATGGTTGAAGGCGATCGCGCGATTCAATTTCGCCGAGGCGGCGGCGATGCGGGGCGAATACAACCGTGCCCACCTGCTGTCAGCCGGAATTGCAAGCCGCCTGCGTCGAGCGCAGCGGTTCAAGCCGGTGGCAGTTGTTGTACACACCCAACGCGACCTAGCGCACATGAAATATGTCCATGGTCTGCGCAACGTCTACGATCATCCGCTGTCGTTCCTTGGCGATGCCGAGGCCCGCAGGATCCGCCGCGCCGCGAACCGACACCGGTTTCCGATCCTCGACATCGTCCCGAGCGAGGCCAAGCTCATCGGCGTCTTTGGGTTTATCGGGCGCTACAAGGGCTTCGACACCGTAATCCGCGCTCTGCATCACCTGTCAGACGACCATCACCTGTTGATCTTTGGGGGCATTCATCCGAACGAGATCAGGTCGCACCAGCCAATCGATCCGACCGTGGCGGCGCTGTTCGATGCCGGATACGTAGACACTAACGTCGCCGAGCGGATCCGTGCGGCTCCGGCACCCGGCACACCGACCGTCTCGGTGGCCGTAGATGGCTCGATGCGCGACCTCTTGATCCAGCACCCGAAGGATCTCTCGCACCGCATTCATTTTCTCGGGGCCACCAGCGACGATGAATTCCTGACCGGAATGGCGATCTGCGACACCGTGGTTTTTCCATACCTTGAGGTGGGTCAGTCCTCGTCCGGCCCAATCTCGCAGGCGCTCGAGCTCGGCTGCCGCGTGATCGCGTCGCGAATCCATACTTTTCTGCAATTCGGGAAATATCACCCGGCGATGATCGAGTATTTCGACATCGGCAATCATCTGGAATTGGCGGCACGGATCCTGGCGCGGCCGCAATACGACGCCGCGACACGGCGTCTCGCGTTCAATGTCGAGACCAACCGCGCGGTTTACTTGGCCGCCAATGGCGGCAAATCGCGCCGCGCCACCCTATGCGATCGCGCCGCAGAATAGCGCTGCGGCCGCCCACAGGGGCATGAGTTGATGGATGCGGTCTGAATTGACAGGAACAAGGCGTCTTCGGCAGGCCGTTTGGCGGCAAGTTGACCCCCGGGCTTACGAGCGCGATGGGCTTTCGCCCACGAACCGGGCCGTGGTTTGGATTGTTACGATTTCCTCAATTCTGGCGATCTTGGAGACGGAGCCGACAATCGAGAGTGTAGCGCCCCGGACGTTTGCTTGCCTTGAATGGCTATTAGCGCTGCTATTTCTAGGAGAATATGTGGTCCGGTTGTGGGCGGAGGGAGAAAATCCGAGATTTCGGGGCATTCGAGGACGGATTCATTACATTCTGACCCCGGCTGCCATCATCGATTTGATCGCGTTCTTGCCGTCCCTTGTTCTGCCGATCGTTCCAGGCGGATCGAATTTTATGCTTTTGCGGATATTCCGGCTTATGAGAATTCTCCGACTTGCGAAATTAGGTAGGTTCTCGCTCGCGATGTGCAATCTCTCACAGGCGGTAACCGACCGGCGAGAAGAACTCTGCTTAAGCCTAATGCTCGCAACGTTTGTGCTCGTATTCTCGGCTGCCGGAATGTACCTGCTCGAAGGCGAGAATGATCCACAAACCTTCGAAAGCATTCCAAGAGCGATGTGGTGGAGCGTTTGCACACTGACTACAGTAGGTTATGGCGACACCTACCCTCATACGGTGTTCGGCAAAGTCCTCGGGGGACTTACTTCCATCGCTGGAATCGGCCTTATCGCGATGCCAACCGGAATTCTCGCCGCGGCCTTTAGCGATGCTTTCCAGCGAACCAGAACCGCCCCTCAGCCTAATGCAAACGCGACCGAACAGGCTCGCGGCGATGAAAACTCCAGTTTTTCCTGAGATGATGCATTCCTTGGAAAACGGTAGTCTCCGAGGAAGCGATGGGCAATTGCGTATTGTGCGGCAAGCCGGCAGGACTTTTCCACCATGAGCATCGTGGATGTGCCGAAAAGTACGAAAGCGGTAGGCGCGAAATCACAAATATTATTTTAACGGCCTCCAACCACCTCTGTTGCCACTGTGGTAAGCCGGGTAAAAGAGGTCGCTGAGCAGTCGTTCATCTCGGAGGCTGAAAGGGACGACTTATCTCTGGCGGCTTGGTCATCGGCGGTCAATAGCGCGCTTGATCGCGGCGCTGTTAGCGAACAAGTCGAAACCCGGCTCGTCGACTTGAAGATGGGCCTTTCACTTTCGTCTGGGACCTTGCTACAGACAGACGCCTGGGACTGGATGGTTAAATCTGCGGCACTTTGAGATCTCATGCATGGCGTGATCCCGAAGCGAATGAGTCTTGATGGCGAGCTCCCGCTCAACTTCCAAAAGGGCGAGCAGCTCGTCTGGGCGTTCAAGCAAGTCGACTATCTCGAAGAGAAGACGCGTCGACAGTATACCGGGGGATCACAAGGCGTCAGTGTACGAATCATAAAGGGGGTCTACTATCATGTCGTCGGATTTAAGGGCCACGCCGTCGATCGAACCGAGTTGGTCCTACCGATACCGGGCTTGTCGCTGTAACAACAAAGCAAATATATTTTTCTGGATCAAGGAAAGCATTCCGAATCCCGTGTCCGAAGATAGTCGCATTCGAACCCTTTAGCGACGGCTTGGGTATTACGAGAGGCGCTGTATCCGCAAGACCTCAGATCTTTATCACCCATGATGGGTGGTTTACTTACGATCTCATGACCAATCTCGCGCGCCTCTAGCTAAGCCTGCTTTGCTTCGATAATCGAACGGCGGATGGCGCGGGTGCGCGTGAACAATTCCTGTAATGTATCGCCTTCGCCCCAGCGGATTGCGCGCTGCAATGCGGTCAGATCCTCGCTGAAGCGTTGCAATACATCGAGCACTGCTTCGCGATTATTGAGAAAAATGTCGCGCCACATCACCGGGTCTGAGGCGGCAATACGGGTGAAATCGCGAAAGCCGCTGGCCGAGAACGCGATGACCTCGGATTTGAGGCTTTCCTCGAGATTTGTGGCGGTGCCCACGATCGTATAAGCGATCAGATGCGGCAGATGCGAGGTCATTGCCAGCACCCGATCGTGATGCGCGGCAGTCATCGTCACGACCCGCATGCCTGCCATTTCCCACATCCGGCCGATATTGGCGACAGCTTCGGGTGCGGTCTCGGGCAACGGGATCAGGATGCACCAGCGGTCGCGGAACAGCTCGGCAAACCCCGCTTCGGGCCCGGAATGCTCGGTGCCGGCGACCGGGTGGCCCGGCACAAAATGTACGCCCTCCGGCACATGGGGCCCGAGATCGCGGACGACGACCTCTTTGACTGATCCAACATCGGTCAAAATCGCGCCCTGCTTTAGCGCCGGGGCGATATGGCGGCCGATTTCGGCATAGGCCGAGAGCGGGGTGGCGATCACGACGAGATCGGCGCCCTCGGCTGCTTCCGCGGGATCGTGCGTGGTAACGTCAGCGAGAGCAAGGCGCTCGACTGCGGCCAAGGTCTCGGCCCGGCGGGCGCAGGCGACAATCTCGGTGGCAGGGCTGTCGCGGCGCAGCACACGGGCTAATGACGAGCCGATCAGCCCAATCCCAATCAGCGCGACGCGATGGAACAATGGTTGGCTCACAATACTGCCTCGGAATGCTTTATATGGTTATCGGAAGAGCCGCGGCCTGCAGCGATCAAAAGTCCATATTCGCCGGCCCGGGCTGCTTGGTTCAGTGGAGACAACGCTGCAGGAGCGATAACCGCACGATGTTCATCGCGGGGCCATGAATTCATCCAGCGCCGCCGCCACCTTTTCCATCTCCTCGCCGGTGCCGATCGTGATCCGAAGATATTGCGGAAGACCGTAGCTGCCCAATTTGCGAGTCAGGATGTGACGTGATTGCAGAAAGGCAAAGGCCGCATCGGCATCATGGGCAGGTTCATCGGGGAAGCGCGGCAGCACAAAATTGCCCACACTCGGTGTCAGGGGCAGACCCAGCGCCGCGAGCTGCTGCGAGAACCATGGTTGCCAGCGATCGTTATGGGCGCGGGCGCGTGCCAATGCCTCGGTGTCTTCGACCGCGGCAATGCCTGCCGCGATAGCCGGCGTCGACACATTGAACGGACCGCGAACCCGGTTCAGCACATCGGCGATCGCCGGTGGGCAATAGGCCCAGCCGAGGCGCAGACCGGCGAGCGCGTAAATCTTTGAAAAGGTGCGCAGCATCACGACATTGTCGGCGCGGTCGACGAGGCGGATGCCGGGCTCGTAGTCGTTGCGGTTGACGAATTCGGCATAAGCGGCATCGATTGCCAGCACGACCGAGGAGGGCAAGCCGGAATGCAGCCGGGCCAGTTCGGCAGCCCCGAGATAGGTGCCGGTCGGGTTGTTGGGATTGGCGAGAAACACAATCCTCGTGCGCGTCGTGACGCGTTCCAACAGCGCATCGACATCAGCGGTCAGAGCGCGTTCCGGTGCAGCGATTGGCGTCGCACCAACGGACAAGGCACCAATCGAGTATATCAGAAAACCGTGTCGGCTGTATAACACCTCGTCGCCGGGACCGGCATAAGAGCGCAATAACAGCGCGATCAGTTCGTCCGACCCGGCGCCGCAGACGATCCGCCCCGGATCAAGCCGGTGGTACTGCCCGATCGCCTCGCGCAGAGCCTCCGCACTGCCTTCGGGATAGCGGTGAATCTCGCTGGCGAGGGCGACAAACGCCGCCATTGCTTTCGGGCTAGGCCCAAGCGCGCTTTCATTCGAGGCGAGACGGATCGGGCGCTCGACGCCAGGAATTCGCGCTTCACCGCCGACATAGGGGGCGATTTCGAGAATTCCTGGGCGCGGCACCGGGGGCATTGTCGAAGCCATATCGGGTCTAGCCTTTCGCGGCGGCCGGCTCTAACCCGACCTCGGGCAGTGGCGACGCATAACCGCCAAACGATAGCAGCCGATACTGTGCGCTGCCAAACTGCTTGTAAAAACGCGATATGCGGGGATCGGAGGTCGGGATAAAACCTTCGAGGTCGATCAGGTGGAGCGTGCACTGGGCTTCTTCATAGGAGGCAAGAACGATACCGTTGAGGTCCACCGCTGCCAGGAGCTCGAGCAATCGCGCACGGCTCGTATTGATCACCGATTGGGTCACGAACAAGGTGCGGTCGGCGCCAGTCTCTTGCTGCGTGCTGCGACCGATGGCGAAAGCATCAGTGTGGTCGCTGCGCGCATTACCACGGATACCAAACGGCAGCCGAGCGATGACCCGCGGAGCGTCACCGTTTTGCGACCCGAGACGCGGCCACCAGGGGTCAGGCTCGCCTTCCTCCGGTATCGGCAGAATGCCAACCGTGGCGTTGCCTTCGATCACGGCGCGGATCACCTCGCGGCTCGAGCGGCAGGCCGATATCGGGGTGTGGCTGCCATAATGGTCGCGGGCAAGATCCCATGATCCCTGCGACTGCGCGGGGACAAACACAGCAACCGTGAATGGTGTTTCCAACCGCACGGTCGCCGCCAGCATTTCCCGCCAGATGCGCAAAACGGGGGCGACCGGAAGGATGCCATGATGGCGAGCCGCTAGCCGCCGCAGAATTTGCGCCTCGCGTGCTGGTTGATAGAAGGCAACATCGCCACCGCGTTTGCTGGCGGCCACCTGGGCCACGATCTCCGCGCGCTCCATCAGCAGATCGTGCATCTGGTCATCGATCATATCGATGCGGCGGCGTAAATCAGTGAGGTCGGAGAGGATCGTGGCCATTGTCTGCTTTGCTGCTGCGCGGCTGATACTAGTAAAGCGCGTCTTTGTGAAATCAAAGAAAACGTTGACATGCTTGGCCGCCCAACACTAGTTAGGCGCCCCAAATCGACAAGCCCAGGTTGCCGCATGAATGATCGGCTGCGTCGCGGCCGGCTCGCCGATCACCGAACCTCGCCGATCAGGATCAAACGTGTCGACATTAGCATTTCGCCCGCGTCCGCGCTCGTTCGAGAATTGGCCAGGTCATCGGCTCTTCGTGCGCGAACCGATGAGGCTCGATTGCGGGATCGACTTTGGTCCATTTACCATCGCCTATCAGACCTATGGTACGCTCAACGCCGAGGGTTCGAACGCGATCCTGATCTGCCACGCGCTGACCGGCGACCAATACGCTGCCGATCCACACCCGATCACCGGCAAACCCGGGTGGTGGGAAACCATGGTCGGTCCCGGCCGCGTGCTCGATACCGAGCGCTATTTTCTGATCTGCGCCAATGTGCTCGGCGGCTGTATGGGCACAACCGGGCCACAGGACATCGATCCCGCGACCGGCGAGCCCTGGGCGCTGTCGTTTCCGGTCATCACGGTGCGCGATATGGTGCGGGCCCAGAAGCGCCTGATCGAGCACCTCGGGATAGAGAGCCTGTTTTGCGCGATCGGCGGCTCGATGGGCGGCATGCAGGTGCTGCAATGGGCCGCGAGTTACCCGCAATGCGTGTTTTCGGCGGTGCCGATCGCTGCGGCGGCGCGTCACTCGGCGCAGAACATCGCGTTTCATGAAGTCGGCCGGCAGGCGATCATGGCCGATCCCGATTGGTGCGGCGGCCGTTATCTGAGCCTCGGTCGCAAGCCGGCGCGCGGGCTTGCTGTGGCGCGCATGGCGGCACACATCACCTATCTGTCGGAAACCGCTTTACACCGAAAATTTGGCCGCAATCTGCAAGACCGCAATGCCGTCACTTATGGCTTTGACGCCGATTTCCAGGTCGAAAGCTATTTGCGCCATCAAGGCAGCACCTTTGTCGACCGGTTCGACGCCAATTCCTATCTCTACATTACGCGGGCGATGGATTACTTCGATCTTGCCGCTGAGTACGGAGGATCGTTGCACCAAGCCTTCTCCGGCACGCGCTCACGCTTTTGTGTGATCTCGTTTACCAGCGATTGGCTGTTCCCGACTTCGGAAAGCCGACAGCTGGTGCAGGCGTTGAACGCGGTTGCCGCCAATGTCAGTTTTGTCGAGATCGCGACGGAAAACGGCCATGATGCATTCCTGCTTCACGAGCCCGAGCTGTTTGAAACCTTGCGCGGCTTTCTCGCCGGATGCGCCGAGCATCGCGGCCTGTCGCGGTAATTGCGATGCCGCAAGCCTTGGGTTTGGCCAGGGTCGAGGCGCCGTCGCCAACCCCTACCGTCAGCACCGACGAACTGCGGCGGGATTTGCGGCTGATCGCCGAGATGATCGACCCGGGCGCGCGGGTTCTCGATATCGGCTGCGGCGACGGCGCGCTCCTCGCGTATCTGACCCGCCAAAAGGGTGTCGATGGGCGCGGTATCGAGCTAAGCCAATCGGGCGTGAACGCCTGCGTTGCCCACGGCCTCTCGGTGATCCAGGGCGATGCCGACCGCGACCTCGACGCCTATCCGGCGCGGGCGTTCGATGTCGTCGTGTTGAGCCAGACTTTGCAGGCCACGCGCGCTCCGCGTCGGGTCATCGAGGCGCTGGTGCGAATCGGCCGGCGCGCGATCGTCTCGTTTCCGAATTTCGGATTCTGGAAAATTCGCCTCGGCCTGTTGCTGAGCGGCCGGATGCCGATATCCGACCTGTTGCCGCATCCGTGGTACGAGACGCCAAACATCCATCTGTGCACGATCCGCGACTTTGTCGCGCTGTGTGACGAACTCGAAGTCCGCGTCGAGCGCAGCCTCACACTCGACCGTCATGGTCGGCCGTATGCTCTCGACCCTCGGGGCGGTCTAGCCAATCTCCTCGCTGAGCAGGGTGTTTTTGTTCTTTCCGGTCGAACGTCTATCCGATCCGAAACTTAAACTTACTCGGCACGGGGTGTTGTCGGTATTACGGCGCCGGCTTTCCACTCTTCTGCGAGCGAAGCGGGATACGTTTAGAGGTCGACCTCGCGATGCGACAGGCCGGGCCGGGCCGGTGCATAGACGAGCCGACGGCGAGGGGCACGCGCGGCGGCCGGCTTGGCATAGATCTGCTTTGCCGCCTCGATCAGTACCACTCCGGCAAAAGTCGGAAACCAGCGCTTGCCAAGCCGCTCCCAGGCGGCGGCCGAGCGCAATGTCATCCGGTGCCGCGACGGCGGAACAAACAGCGCGGCGGCGGTGGCGACCGGGGTGAACAGTTCGTCGCGCAGCAAACGCGACAGCTGCGACATCGTATAGGGCTGGCCCGAGCCAAACGGCGTCCGGTCGAGCCGCGCCCAGATGCCCCGTCGATTGGGGACAACGATCAACAGCCGCCCGCCTCCGGCCAGCACCCGCCAGATCTCCTTCAGGAACGCCCCGGCCGCCTCGCTGGTCTCGAGCGCGTGCACCACGAGCACTCGGTCAATCGAATAATCGGAGAAAGGCAATTCGTTTTCATCGGCAAGCGCGACCAGATTCCGGCCATCGGGCGACCAGCCGAGCACTCCTTGTGAAGCCGGCATCAGACTCACGGTGCGTTCGGTGTCGGCCGAAATTGCCGATAGAAACGGCGTCGCATAGCCGATGCCGACCAGACGCATCCCGTGCAAGTCGGGCCACATGCTGCGGATCGTGCGACGGATCATGCGGCGCGCGACCCGACCCAGTCCGGTCTGGTAAAAATCGCGCAAATCGATAACGTCGCTCGGCATGACGCCACTCTATCATGATGCCGCGAGCATCATGATGCCGTGAGCCGGGGGCCGCGGCAGACCGGCGCTTTTTTGGAGGGCTCGATATGAAGTTGCGCCACTCACCCCGCTTGCCTTTTGCGCGAAAGGTCATGGTGGTGGCCCACGAACATGGGCTCGTCAACCGCATCGAATTGGTGTCGACCTCGCTCAGCCCGATTCAGGGCAACGACCAGCTGGCGCTCGAAAACCCACTGATGAAAGTCCCGAGCCTCGTCACCGACGATGGCGAGGTGCTGTTCGACTCGCCGGTCATCTGCGAATACCTCGACGATATGACGTCCGGCCCCAAACTCTTTCCGGCGGCAGGGCCGGCGCGATGGACGGCCTTGCGCCAGCAGGCTCTGGCCGACGGCATCCTCGACGCGATAATCCTGTGCGCCTATGAGGCAACGCGGCCGGAAGACAGGCGCTGGGCGGGCTGGACCGACGGTCAGATGAGGAAAGCCCATCAAGGGCTCGCCACCGCCGAGCGCGAGGATCTGTCGGGATCGCTGACGATCGGGCCGATCGCAATTGGCTGCATGCTGGGTTATCTCGATCTGCGCTTCCCCGAGGATGGCTGGCGCCGCCGCCACCCGACCCTCGCCAGTTGGTACGAGAGCTTTGAAACCCGCCCCTCGATGCAAGCCACCAAGCCGCCCACGGCATGAATGAGGCGCTTAGCCGCGCCTGCCCCTGCCAGCCGCTAAAAGGTTGCCGGTGGTCGCGACAGGGTTCGACCGCAGGAGTCACCGATTACTCACCTTGGTGCTATTCTGCAGCTGTTTAGGCGGAGCCTCTGAGAACTCCGCCGGGGGACCATCTGAGCAATCGAGGAGGACGCGCAATGCCTGACGAATCGCATTGGGTTGGCACTTGGACGACAGCGCCGGCGCCGGCTGAGACTGGCGCCTTCACCAACCAGACCTTGCGCATGACGATGCGCGCCAGCCTTGGCGGCAACCAGGTGCGGGTGCGGATCTCGAACGCCTATGGCCAGCGCCCGCTGGACATTGGTGCGGTCCATATCGCCCGGCGCGAAGGCAGTGCTGCGATTGTTGCCGGCACGGATCGCGAGCTGACCTTCGGGGGCGCCAAGCAGGCTACAATTGCAGCCGGCGCGGTGCTGTTCAGCGATCCGGTGGCGCTCGATCTGCCGCCGCTCGCCGATCTCGCGGTCAGCCTCTACCTGCCGGACGAGATCCTTAACAACTTCCAGATCACCGGCCGCTATGCACGCCAGACCAACTACATCTCGCCACCGGGTGATTTTACCGCGGCGCAGGTGATGCCGATCGCTACCTTGACCAGCGATTGGTTTTTTGTCTGCGGCGTCGACGTGCTCGCCAGCACCGATACTGGCGGCATCGTGACCCTCGGCGATTCACTGACCGACGGCAACATCTCGACGATGGACGGCTTTTGCCGCTGGCCCGACCAGCTCGCCCGCCGGCTGACGGCGCGTCCGCGCGGCCGGCCGATGGCCGTGATGAACCAGGGGCTCGGCGGCAATCGCATCCTGTTCGATATCCGCGGCGACAGCGGGTTGCGTCGCTTCGACCGCGATGTTCTGTCCCAGCCCGGCGTCACCCATGTCATCGTCATGCTCGGCACCAACGATCTGCGCAACCGCTGGAAAAAGCCGGAGGAGGAGCCAACCGCAGCGCAGATGATCGCCGGTCTCAAACAGATGGCGGTGCGTGCCCATAGCCGCGGCATCAAGATCATCGGGGCTACGCTGACCCCGTTTGGCAATGAGACCTACATGGCCAATGCCTGGAACCCGCAGCGCGAGGAGGTCCGGGTCGCGGTCAACAACTGGATCCGCGATGGCGGCGCCTTCAATGCGGTTGCCGATTTCGACCAAGCGCTGCGTGACCCGGAAATTCCGACGCAGATGCTGTCGCGCTACGATTGCGGCGACGGTCTGCATCCGAGCGATCTCGGCTACACCAGAATGGGCGATGCGATCGACCTCGCCTGGTTTGAATAACCAGCGCCGGCGGCGGCCCGCGGAGATGTCCTCTGCCTGATTCTGCGCCATGGGAAGGATGGCCTCAGCCAAACCGCCGCAACCGACGGTGGATTGCCGCGCCTCACCAATGCGCACAAGATGGGCGCTGTCGGTGAGATCGTGAGCTGTGGAAAAACCGATTTGATCACAGATCTGGAAATCGCACAGTCATTTGCTGACAGGAACCATGTCACACAGCAACGACCTCGACCTGATGACCAATCTCTACCCCCGCACTACGGGGTTGCCGATGGTGATTTGGGTCGGACCGAGCTATGGCGCGCCGCACGACGTGCGCATCAAGGTGATGATGGCTCACGGTCAGCAAATGGACCCGAACAATCTCGCGGTTGTGGCGTTGCGCCCGACGCCGCGCGTCGTCGCCGGACGGCTTAGCGCCGCCGATTTGCATGCAGTTTCCGATTGGCTTCGGCTCAACGAAGCGGCTGTCATCGATCATTGGAACGCGGTTATCGACGGCGCTGAACTGGTACAGCGGTTACGGCGGTTGCCGTGATCCCGCTCTTGCGTTTTCCCTCTGCCCCCGCCGATAGCCGCCACCCTGCTCGCGCATGAAGAGAGAGTCACCGCGCGGCGAATTGGGTCGTGCCAAACATGTTTTCGCGCTCGGTCTCGCTGATTTGCTGATCGCGCTGCTGGTCGGCCAATACCGCGAGGCCGCGCTGCACCGCAGGCCGTGCTTCGATCTCGTCGTACCAGCGTTTGACGGCGGGATAATCGCCCAGATTGATGCTGCCGCGTTCGGCAAAACGCGCGCCGGTCTGGACGGCGGTGTGGATCCATGGGAAGGTGATGATGTCGGCCATGCTGTATTCGTCACCGGCGAGCCAACGCGCTTCGTCGAGACGATGGTTCAGCACCCGGGTCAGGCGTCTGACTTCATTGGTGTAGCGCTCGATCGCATACGGGATCTTTTCCTTCGCGTAGGCGCCAAAGTGGTTCCATTGACCAAACATCGGGCCGACACCGCCCATCTGGAACATCATCCATTCAAAGCATTTATAGCGGCCGATCGGATCCTTTGGGATTAATTTGCCGCCGGTCTTTTCCGACAAATAGATCAGGATCGCGGCTGATTCGAACAGGGTGAATGGTTTGCCCCCCGGCCCGTCAGGATCGACAATCGCCGGGATGCGGTGATTGGGGTTGATCTTCAGAAATTCCGGTTTGAACTGATCGCCTGCGCCGATATTGATCGGGATCACCTTATATTGTAGGCCGAGTTCTTCGAGCGCGATGTGCACCTTGTGCCCATTCGGGGTCGGCCAGCTCCATACTTCCAACATCGGACATCCTCCTCGTGGGTGCGCATTCCGGCGTGATCCGGAGCCGGCGCGATACTAGGGGGTTCCGTCCGGAGGCGAAACAGCGCTGCCCCGCTCGGCGGCGACGTCGATCAGAGATTAACCCACCGACGGCAGGTTAGGCTCCGCGACTGCCCCTGGGCATTCCGATGACAGCCACACTCGACGCCCACCGTTGTCACCAAAGCGTTGATCTCGACGTAAGCCCGACCCGCCCTCATCACCCAAAACGCCGTTTGCGGGCCTGACGCCGAGTGCTCCCGGCCACGCCGCCAATTGCTTTATCTGGGCCGCTATCCCCGCCCGCAATGGCGAAGAGCTTGAGCTCCTCGAGTTGCCGGACCAATCACGAAAGGCCGCAGCGGTGCTATGGCAATATCGGCAAGGCCGCCGATATGCGGGAGTATCGGAGGTCGCACTCTATGAACCAATTCGGGATCGGCCAGCCGGTGCGCCGCGTCGAAGACTGGCGATTTCTGACCGGCCACGGCCATTACGTCGACGATCAGGCGCTGCCGCGCCAAGCCTATGCCGTTATGCTGCGCTCACCGCATGCGCATGCCCATATCCGCGCAATCGATACGGCTGCGGCGGCGGCCGCACCGGGCGTGCTGGCGGTCTTGACCGGCGATGATCTGGCGTGTGACGGGCTTGGGCCGATCCCGTGCGTCGCTGGTGTCAACAATCGCGACGGCTCGCCTGCCCCCTTGCCATCACGGCCGGCGATGGCGCGCGAGCGGGTGCGCCATGTCGGCGACACCGTAGCGATGGTCGTGGCCGAAAGCCTGGGAGACGCGCGCGATGCCGCCGAATTGATCGAGATCAATTACGAGCCTTTACCGGCGGTGGTCGAAACCGAGCACGCGCTCGACCCCGGACAGCCTCAGGTCTGGGACGAAGCCCCCGGCAATCTCGCCTTCGACTGGGCGATCGGCGATGCCGCCGCGGTCGACCGGCCCTTGGCGACGGCACGCCACCGCATAACGCTTGACATCATTAATAACCGCGTGGTGGCCAATTCGATGGAGCCACGCGGCGCCATCGGTGAGTACGACCCTGGCGATGAAACCTATACCTTGTGGAGTTCGACCCAAGGCTCGCATTTTCTGCGCAGCCTGTTGGCTGAGAGCGTCTTCAGGATCCCGGAAAACCGCATCCGCGTCGTCACCCGCGATGTCGGTGGCGGGTTCGGCATGAAACTGTTTCTTTATCCCGAGCATGTATTGGTGCTGTGGGCGGCGAAACGGCTTGGCCGACCGATCAAATGGACGCCCGAGCGCGCCGACTCGTTCATGACCGACACACAGGGCCGTGACAATGTCACCCGGCTCGAATTAGCGCTCGATCAGGAGCTTCGTTTCCTCGGCCTCTCGGTAACGACGATCGCCAATATGGGGGCTTATCTGTCGAATTATGCGCCCGAGATCCCGACCGCCTCGGGGGCGGTCATGTATAGCGGGGTCTATGCAATCCCGGCGATCTCGGTTGCGGTCAAGGGTGTGTTTACGCACACCGTGCCAATCGACGCCTATCGCGGCGCCGGACGCCCGGAGGCGGCCTATGCAATCGAGCGACTCGTTGATTTCGCCGCCCGCCGGCTCGGTGTCGCGCCGCAGGAATTGCGCCGGCGCAATTTCATCAGACCCGAGGCGATGCCTTATGCGACCCCGCTGGGCCTCATCTATGACAGCGGCGATTTCGCGCGAAACATGGATGATGCGCTTGCCGCTGCCGATCTCGATGATTTTGCGGCGCGCCGCGCCGAGGCCGCCTCCCGCGGCCGTTATCGCGGCATTGGGCACGCCGTTTACATCGAGCAATCGGGTTTCCCGCCCGACGAATTTGCTGAACTGCGCTTTGAACCGAGCGGTACCTTGACGATGCTGATGGGTACCCAATCCTCGGGTCAGGGGCACCATACCGCCTACGCCCAGCTCGCCGCCGAGCGGCTCGGCCTGCCGCTCGAAAAGATCCGGGTGGTGCAGGGCGACACCGCAGCCATCGGCTTTGGCCGCGGCACCGGAGGCTCGCGCTCGTTACCGGTTGGCGGCGCCTCGGTCGATGCCGCAGCCCAGAAACTGATAACCAAGGGGCGCCGCATCGCCGCCCACCTTCTCGAAGCGGCCGAGGCCGATGTCGCCTTTGCCGATGGCGTCTTTCGGATTGCCGGGACCGACCGAGAGGTCGGGATCGAAGCGGTGGCGCGCGCCGCATTCAATCCTGCGCAATTACCGGCAGATGTCGAACCGGGCTTTGCCGAAAGCGGGCATTTCACACCGCCATCGCCAACCTTTCCAAACGGCTGCCATGTCTGCGAGGTCGAGATCGAGCCGGAGACGGGGCATGTCGACATTGTGCGCTATCTGGTCGTCGATGATTTCGGAACCGTGGTCAACCCGTTGTTGTTGCGCGGCCAGGTGCAGGGCGGGGTGGCCCAGGGTGTGGGCCAGGCGCTGCTCGAACGCACAGTCTATGACCCGGAAACCGGGCAGCTGGTGACTGGCTCCTGGACCGATTACGCGCTGCCGCGCGCCGAAGATCTGCCGCGCATCGAATTCGCCTACAATGTCATCCCGTGTCGCACCAACCCGCTTGGGCTCAAGGGGGCGGGCGAAGCGGGGGCGATCGGCGCACCGCCGGCGCTCGTCAACGCGATCGTCGATGCGCTCGCCCCGCTCGGGATCGAGCAGATCGACATGCCGGTGACCCCCGAACGATTGTGGGACGCGATCCGCATGGCCGAGCGGTCGAGGGCGGCATGAGCGAGAGCAGCGGGGACCGGATGCTCGACACCGCGCGCCGCGCCGCGTTCGCGGCCGGCGAGGCGATCATGGCGGTTTATGCGCAGGATTTCGACGTTCGCCATAAGCTCGACAAGACCCCGGTGACCGAGGCTGATCTCGCCGCCGAGCGGGTCATTGTCAAAATTCTGCAAGCGGTCTTTCCCGACATTCCGATCGTCTCTGAGGAACTGGTCGACGCCGAGGGGCTCCCGCCCGCGGCGTCGCGGTTCTGGGTCGTCGATCCGCTCGACGGGACGCGGGAATTCGTCGCCAAAAACGGCGAGTTCTCGGTGTGCATCGGTCTGGTCGAAGACGGCCGCCCGGTGCTCGGAGTTTTGCACGGGCCAGCGGTCGGGCTGACCTATGCTGCTAGTGGTCCGGGCACGGCGACGCGCCAGCGCCGCGGCGGCGCGATCGAACCGATTCGAGCGCGTAGGGCATCGCCGGACGGGTTTGTCGTCGTGCACAGCCGTTCTCACGAGAACAGCCGCCGGATCGGGGAATTTCTGCAAAATTTTTCGGTGCTGG
This sequence comes from Alphaproteobacteria bacterium, assembly GCA_019238055.1. Classification (GTDB taxonomy): domain Bacteria; phylum Pseudomonadota; class Alphaproteobacteria; order ATCC43930; family CGMCC-115725; genus AP-15. Next base: position 17,930 of record JAFAOB010000184.1, on the reverse strand, counting down.
AGCGCAAAAAGTGCGGCAGTGCTCTCAAATTCGGGCTGATCGCCGCGGGCGAGGCCGATCTTTACCCGCGCTTCGGGACGACCATGGAGTGGGATACCGCCGCCGGACAGGCGATCCTCGAAGCCGCCGGCGGCCGTGTCGAAACCATCACCGGCGAGCCGCTGACCTACGGCAAACCCGGTCTCAAAAACGACGGCTTTATCGCCTGGGGCCGCCGCTGAACAAAAGACGTCGGCGCTCACCCTGGCAAGAAATGGCCTCGGGGCTTCTGCCGACTTAAGGCGAACCGACGAGGGTGCCAATACTCGCGTCCCTCTCCATTCTTGCGAGCAAGCCCGCCATCTTGCCACCGCTCAGCTGGAATTGTCGGGCGAAGGCTTGGCGTTCTGATAAAGCCATGCTGATGTTGTCGATGATGACATCGCTGATCTTGTAACGACCATTCTGCACCGTCAGCTGCCAATCGACCTCGATAGGTGGCCCGTTCGGACGCAGGATATGGCTGGTCACAATCATTCCAGCAGGATCCGACCGGCTGCCCGTGAGCTCGAATGTCTCGCCCTCATAACGGATAAACCGTTGCCGGTAAAAGCGGACAAGATCATCCGACAATAGTTTTGTGAATTTCTGTTGTTCGGAACTGCTCGCCGTGCGCCAGTAGGGTCCAAGCACAAAGCGCGCGATTTCAGGCATATCGAAGTCTTGGTCCAGCAGCTCACGAAAATATTGGAGCTTTTGGGTCGGCGCCATATTGCTGCGAACCACCGCTAGAGCCTGCTTCCCAAGGGTTTGAATAAAGACCGTCGCTCGCGCGTCGGCTGTCGCCGCTGAGGCCGGTCCGAGCGGGGGGAGCATCATCATGAACGTAACCATAACGAGACGACGCCACATAACGCTCACCTTGGAGACTTTGCCGAATTTGATGGATTAACAATGCGTTGTCTCGTCGGTTCTCACGCCACCCGCGCGCGGTTAAGAGGTGCTGAGGGGCTTCTCAGCTAGGCTCTCGCTGACCGCCCGTCGTGAACGTCGATGCCAAAGCCGGTACTTTAATGCGGGCCGGAGCTCGCAATTTTTTGCCGCAAGGCGGTGATCAGGCCCTGTACCTGGCCCCCATGGCGCTGGATAACGGAGGCGAATTCGGAGCGCTGCGTCACCGACATACTCACGCCGTCGACGATTACGTCGGTGATTTTGTAAGTCCCGTTTTGCGGCATCAGCAGCCAATCGATGCGGGCAGGGGCCTCACCCGTTGTCCGGATGATTTCAGTCGATACCAATTCTCCGTCAGGCGCGGGGCGGCTGCCGGTGACGCGTAGAGTTGCGCCCGCGTATTCCGCCAAGCGGTCAGCATAGACGAGCGCAATATAGTCCGTGAAGAGAGTGACGTATTCTTGCTGCTGCGCTGGTGTTGCCAGCCGCCAATAGCGTCCGAGGACAAAGCGCGCTATGCCAGGAACATCAAAATCCTTGCGAAACAATTCGCGAAAGCGAGTGACGCGCAGGTTGGGATCGACATTCTTGCCAAGTACTTTAAGTGCCTCGTTGCCGAGGCTTGTGATCACGGCAGCAGGATCCGCCGCGGCTGCAGACGGGGCCGGCAGTACCCTGGCGAGGGCCAGAGTGCACCCGCCGATCAACACCAATCGTCGCTTCATTGCGCGGAAACCTCGGAGTTATCTCGTAATGCGGAAACAACTCCAGCCGGAGAGGTTCCGCTAACCGATACCGCCGAGGCCGGCGCGCCGCTGTTCTCGGTGAAGCTGGCAGGCGGCGGCAGGTTCCGACGCTCGCCGCGGACCAGCGCCGCACGGCGCTGACGATAGAGAGACCGAATGGTCGCGTAATAATCGAGCGATGTCCGTTCGATATCGGCCAGCGTGTCGAGATAGCGCGCTCGCTGATCGATGCCGGCAATCGCACTGCGCGCGTACGGGATCCAATAGAGGGTCCATGGTTCGCCGGATACCAGCCGGTTCCAGGGGTCTCCGAAAGCCTGGATGCCCGTGCCGGCGATATCACGCGGGTCGGATGGGCCAAGCACCGGGATAACCAAATAGGGTCCTTCGGGAATTCCCCAAACCCCGAAGGTTATCCCCAGATCGGTCTCTCGATAGGGGATGCCCCAGCGCCCGGCGAGGTCGACGAGACCAGCCATACCCAGGGTCGAGTTCAGTACGAACCGGATCACAGAATCTTTGGCATAGCCCAACCTACCCTGCAATGTATCATTGGCGAAAATCAGCGGCTCTGACAGATTATTCAAGAAGTCGTGGATCGAATCGCGTATCGGTTCGGACAGGCCTGCGCGGTAAGCTTTTGCTGCCGGAACCAAGACATGGCGGTCGACGACTTGATTGAAATCGAAGATTTTACGATTAACGTCTTCTATTGGATCGTGGAAATCTTCCTCCGCCACCGCCGCCTGCTGAGACTGCGGATGTGTTGCGCATCCCGACAAAATCAAAGGGATGATGACCAGGGATTGCGCCAATACCAGACGGAGCGGCGGAAGTCTAGTCGATCGATCTCGCATACAGCGCCCTTCTGCTTACCACGCGAAATAGATGCGGGAAATCCGCCCATTCGGCAAGGCCTGCTTTAGGGGACTCGGCTTCATAATCCCGGTAAAATCGGTTGCGCATATAAAGATATCCGCATATGTTGGTCCCTGGAAAGGTGAGAAGCAACACCGATGGAGCACCTGCTTGCAGCACTGCGCGCGATCGCCGAGCCGACGAGACTGCGGTTGGTCGCATTGTGCGCGCGAGGCGGTGAGCTGACGGTCAGCGAGCTGACGCAGATCCTCGGTCAAAGCCAGCCGCGCGTGTCGCGGCATCTGAAGCTGCTCTGCGATGCCGGCGTGCTCGACCGCTCGCGCGAGGGCAGCTGGGCGTTTTACCGGCTAAGCGGATCAGGGCCAGTTGCCGGGCTTGTGCGCCAGCTCATCGCGGCGTGCGATGATGCCGACCCGGCCTTGGCTCTCGACCTCAAGCGGCTGGCGGCGATTAAACGGCAGCGCGCCGAACTCGCCGCCGATTATTTCCGGGCCAATGCCGCGCAATGGCACCGCATTCGCTCACTCTACATCGACGAGCGCGAGGTCGAAACGGCGCTTGTCGACATCATCACCAAAGGCGGCCCGAACGACTTGCTCGACATCGGCACCGGAACCGGCCGCATGCTCGAGATCCTGGCAGGGCAGGTGGGCCAGGCGCTTGGGATCGACCAATCGCGTGAGATGTTGGCTCTGGCGCGGGTCAATCTCGAACGAGCAGGCCTTGCAAATGCGCGTGTGCAGCTCGGCGACATGTACCAATTGCCTTTGCCCGACGGTTCGTTCGACGCGGTCGTCATTCATCAGGTTCTGCATTACGCGGATCGCCCCGGGGCAGTGATCGTCGAGGCGGCCCGGGTGTTGCGGCCGCGCGGTATGCTGGTGCTGGTCGACTTCGCCCCTCACAGTCTCGAATTTTTGCGCGAAGAGCATGCCCACCGCCGGCTTGGCTTTGCCGACCGTGAGATCGCCGAATGGTGCCGCGCCGCCGGCCTCGATCCGGCCCTGCCACATCCATTACCCGGCGATCCGCTTACCGTCGTGATCTGGACCGCCGCCCGCGGATCGGCGCTTGGGATTGGACAGTCGCTTGGCGGTCTGACGGAGAATGTTTCGCTCCCTCTTCTCGAAAGGCAACTGCGCTGATGAGCGAAATTTCAACTTCATTCCAATCGCGCGGTCGCCTTGCCGCCGATCCGGTAATCGATTTCGATGCGGGGCCACCCCGCGTCTCTTTTGAATTTTTCCCGCCCAAGACGGCCGAAATGGAGGCGCGGCTGTGGGAGGTCGTCAAGCGCCTCGAGCCGCTGGCCCCACGTTTCGTCTCGGTCACTTATGGCGCTGGCGGGTCCACTCGCGAGCGCACACATGCAACGGTCCGCCGCATCCGCCGCGAAACCGATCTCGAACCAGCTGCGCATCTGACGTGTGTTGCCGCCAGTCGGACTGAGATCGACGCCGTCGCCCAGGACTACTGGGAGGCCGGAATCCGCCACATCGTCGCGCTGCGCGGTGATCCACCGGCTGAGGTGCGACCTTATACACCCCATCCCGATGGCTATGCCTACGCCGCCGATTTGGTTGCAGGTCTCAAAAAGATCGCCGATTTTGAAATCAGTGTTGCCGCCTATCCCGAGACCCATCCCGAAGCTGCCAGCACTGAGCACGATCTCGACAATTTGAAGCGAAAGCTCGATGGCGGGGCAAGCCGGGCGATCACCCAATATTTTTTTGATGTCGAGCTCTATCTCCGCTTTCGTGACCGAGCCGCTGCTCGCGGCGTTACCGTGCCGATTGTGCCGGGTATCCTGCCGGTCACGAACTATGCTCAAGTGAAGAAATTCAGCGCCAGTTGCGGCACCTCGATCCCAGCCTGGATGGAAACGCATTTCGCCGGATTGGACGACGATCCCGACACGCGCCGGCTCGTTGCCGCATCAATTGCCGCTGAGCAATGCCGGCGACTTCATGCCGAGGGTGTGCACGAGTTTCATTTTTATACACTCAACCGGGCCGATCTGATCGTCGCCATCTGCCACCTTTTGGGCGTGCGCGCGAAAAAGCCGGCCGCCGCGGCTGCCTGACTATCGCTGCGTTGATCGATCGCGAGCCCCTCGTCGGATGACCCATTTTCTCGATTATCTCACCGATTGCGTCGTGCTCTGCGACGGCGCGATGGGAACCCAGGTTCAGGCCCGCAATCTTGACATTGAGCGCGATTTTCTCGGGAACGAGAATTGCACCGAGATCGTGTGCGAAAGTCGGCCCGATCTGATCCGCGAAATCCACCGCGGCTATCTCGCGGCCGGCTGTGACGCGATCCAGACCAACAGCTTTGGCGGATCGCCGATCACATTGGGCGAATTCGGCCTTGCCGACAAAGCCTTTGCGTTAAATCGACTGTCCGCCGAGATCGCTCGCGAGGCGATTGCCGAATTCAGGCATGATGGTCGCACGCGGTTCGTACTGGGATCGGTCGGTCCCGGAACCCGATTACCCTCGCTCGGCCATGTCGCTTACCAGGAGCTTGAGGACGCTCTGACGGTCCAGTGCGCCGGGCTGATCGCCGGCGAGGTCGATGCAATCATCATCGAGACCTGCCAGGATCCGCTGCAGATCAAGGCGGCGGTCAACGGCGCCAAACGGGCGCGCGCGGATGCCAGCAAGGATACGCCGATCTTGGTTCAGGTTACGGTCGAAACCACCGGCAGTCTGCTCGTCGGCGCCGACATCGCCGCCGCCGCAACAGTCATCGAGGCGCTGGATGTGCCGATGATCGGTCTCAACTGCGCCACCGGGCCGCGTGAAATGGCCGAGCATGTCAAATGGCTCGGCGAGAACTGGCCCGGTCTGATCTCGGTGCAGCCCAATGCCGGTCTTCCCGAGCTCGTCGCCGGCGAGGCGCGATACCCGCTCGGCGCCGCCGAACTGGCAGATTGGCTCGAACGCTTTGTCGTCGAGGACGGCATCAATATGATCGGCGGCTGTTGCGGCACCGATGCCTCGCATATTGCCGCACTCGACGCGATGCTGCGCCGCCTCGGGCGCGACCGGTCACGACCGCCGTCGCGCCAACGCCGCCCGGTGTGGATCCCGGCCCTCGCCTCGCTCTATGGCCAGGTGCCGCTGCGACAGGAAAACGCTTGGCTATCGATCGGCGAGCGCTGCAACGCCAACGGATCACGCAAATTCCGCCAGTTGCAGGAGGCGGGCGACTGGGACGGTTGCGTCGAGATGGCGCGCGAGCAGGTCAAGGAAGGCTCGCATACGCTCGATTTGTGTACCGCTTTTGTCGGCCGTGACGAAGTCGCCGATATGAGCGAGGCGGTCAGCCGGATGCGTGGCGCGGTCAATGCGCCGCTCGTCATCGATTCGACCGAATACCCGGTGCTCGAAGCCGCACTAAAGCTCTACGGCGGCAAGCCGATCATCAATTCGATCAATTTCGAAGATGGCGAGGATGCCGCTGCCAGGCGCCTGGAGCTCGCGCGCCGCTTTGGCGCGGCGGTCATCGCGTTGACGATCGACGAGACCGGCATGGCAAAGGAGGTTGAACACAAGGTCGCGATCGCCCGCCGGCTCTACGATTTCGCCTGCCGCAAATATGGTCTGCCGCCGTCGGATCTGCTGTTCGACCCACTGACTTTTACGATCTGCACCGGCAATGAGGACGACCGCCGGTTGGGCCTCAATACTCTGGAGGCGATCGAACAGATCGCGCGGGCGATGCCCGAGTGCCAGATCATTCTCGGGCTTTCCAACATCTCGTTCGGGCTTAACCCGTCGGCGCGGCAGACCCTTAACTCGGTCTTTCTCGATCATGCGTTGCGCCGCGGGCTGACCGGCGCGATCGTGCATTTCTCGCGGATCGTCCCTCTGCACCGGATTGCCCCGGAGGAGGCGAAAGTCGCCGAAGATTTGATCTTCGACCGCCGTCGCAATGGCTACGACCCGCTGCAGGCCTTTATTGCCTTGTTCCAAGACCGTACCGCCGCGGCGGTCGAAAAAAAGACCCGCCCCGAAACGCTCGAAGAGCGGCTCGCCCAGCGTATCGTTGACGGCGACCGGCAGGGTCTCGAAGCCGATCTCGATATGGCAATGCAGCGCTGGAAGCCGCTCGACATCATCAACGACATCCTCCTCGCCGGCATGAAGACCGTCGGCGAATTGTTCGGCGCCGGCAAGATGCAGCTGCCGTTTGTGCTGCAATCGGCCGAGACGATGAAAACGGCGGTGCGCTTTCTTGAGCCGCATATGGAACGGGTTGAAGGCCAGGAAAAAGGGACCGTCGTGTTGGCGACGGTACGCGGCGATGTGCACGACATCGGCAAGAATCTTGTCGACATCATCCTGACCAACAACGGGTATCGGGTCATCAATCTCGGCATCAAGCAGCCGATCGGGGCCATCCTCGAGGCCGCAGCGCTGCACCATGCCAATGCCGTCGGCATGTCGGGCCTGCTGGTCAAATCAACTGTGGTGATGCGCGAGAACCTCGAGGAAATGAGCCGGCAAGGGCTCGATCTGCCGGTCATGCTCGGTGGTGCGGCCCTGACCCGGCGCTATGTCGAGGAGGATTGTGTCAAGGCCTATGCCTCGGGGCGGGTCGCCTATGCGCGCGATGCGTTTGCCGGGCTCGCTTTGATGGACAAAATCGTCAATCGCGAATTCGATGCTCATCTCGCTGAAATCCGCATCCGCAACGAGGCCCGGTCGGTCAAGCCGTCGCGCAAGCTCGGCCGCGCCGCCGATGCGCGGCCGTTGCGCCCGGTTGATCTCGAGGCGATCCGCCTGCGCCGCGCCGAGTTGACCCGCGCCGTGCCGGTGCCGCAGCCGCCGTTCTGGGGCCCGCGAACGATCACTCGCTTGTCGCCAAAAGCGGTCGTCCCATACTTGAATGAGCGCATGCTCTACCAGTTCCAATGGGGCTATCGCAAGGATGGCAAGTCATTGGACGAGTATCGCGAATGGGCCAAAGACGAGCTGCGTCCTGTCTTGGCGCGGATGCTCGAAATCACAATTCGTGAGCAGATCCTGGTGCCGCAGGCCGCCTATGGCTATTGGCCGTGCGCGGCGCAAGGCAACGATGTGATCCTGTTCGCCCCGGACCGGCGGCGCGAGATCGCCCGCTTTTCATTCCCGCGGCAGGACAGGGAGGGCGGGCTGTGCATTGCCGATTTCTTCCGCGACGTCGATGCCGGCGAGCACGATGTCATCGGGTTGCAGGTCGTGACGATGGGCCGGCGCGCGTCCGATACCGCGCGCGAGTGGTTCGCCCAGGACCGCTATCAGGATTACCTTTATCTGCACGGGCTGTCGGTCGAGATGGCCGAGGCCCTGGCTGAATATCTGCACCGGCGTATCCGCGGCGAGTTGGGCTTTGCCGCCGAGGAGGCGCGCGACCCGGAGGCGATGCTGGCGCAAGGCTATCGTGGCAGCCGCTATTCGTTCGGCTATCCCGCCTGCCCCAACCTCGCCGATCAGCGGCAATTGCTTGAATTGCTGCGCGCCGATGAGATCGGGGTCGGCCTGTCCGAGGAGGACCAGCTCGACCCCGAGCAGTCGACTTCGGCGATCGTCGTCCACCATCCCCAGGCCAAATACTTCACGATCTGACGGAAACGCCGTGCCGCGCATTCCGAGTATTTTTGTAGAACCGGGAATTACGGTAAGGGATATGGAAAGTCCAGTAGAGACACGTAATAGCCGCCCGGCACGGAATGACAAGGCCAAATAAGCCATGTCGAATCCAATTAAAGATAAATCCAACTTACGAAATTTATCTTCCTCGAACTTTGTCTTTTCCGAGGTAGAATGGCCTCGCAGCCGATCTGCGAGTCTCCCGGTCGGCTGGGATCGGTAATCTTGGTTCGCGAAATCCGCCTCGATACCGACCGGCAGCCGCCGTCACAGTCGCAGATGATGGGAGGGCTGTCGAAGGCCTGCGGGACCGCGCCAAAACAGTATCGCATGACTTGCGCGCGGAGCCGGTAATTGTGGGCGCGGATTTGGCGTGGGTGAGGGGACGGATTGCCGGAATTGGCTGTCATCTCTTCACCAATCACACTGACCCGTTAAACAGTAACGCCATTTGAACAGGTGATCTTGGTGGCAATAAAACCGGATTCCGCTTGCCAAGATGTTTCACATGCCGCGCGGGCGCGCGCTCGTGTAGAAGTCGAGCGATGAAGGCCGTGCGTTTCGAGGGTGAAAAGTTATTTCGAGATCCAGGGCTGGCGGCGCGCGCCAGCCCGAACCCCGAATTTCAAGAGCGGTCAACCGGGCCGGAGCCGCCGGACCGTGACGGCACTGTTCACGGGCGGGCGGGCTAACCGCGGCTTCTGCTGCGGTTCGGCGGTTCGAACACGCACGCGTCCGATCACGCATCGTGCATCCCGCCCCTGCCCTGTTTCATCATGCCGGCTGATTATGCCGGCGCCGCTGCGGCCGCAAGCGGCATTGCATGCCATGAAGGCGTATGCGCCTGGGAACGGGCGCGTAGTTCGGCTTCGCTAAAAAGAATGTGGCCGTCCTCCGCCTCAATGCGCAGGTTAAAAAAGCCACCCTGAGCGATAACGGCATCAGCAGCAGCCAGAGCCTTTGCCAACGTCGGAGCGAACTGTTTTACTGGTACGACCCTGTCCTTGTCCGGCGTCAACGCGTGGTCATAGGCGACATAAGCCATTGTTTCCCCTCCTAAATTAAGAGAGCTATGCTCTTTTTTGAATTAGGACGTCACACGTAGTTTTCAACTGGTGCGGTTCAGTCCCAAGATAGGACGTAGTCTCTCGGACAGTTCTCGCCTGCTGAGCCTGTTGCATGCCCAGTTGTCTCCCGCACTAACCCAAAAATTCCGCATGATCGCCCCTTTCCCATCTTCAAGGATCGAGTAACCAATAACCAGCAACCGGAGGATCACGCCACGACAAGGACCTGCAGGCCCAATTCTTCACCGCTACCGATTGCGCTTTCCGCAACTTCGAGGCCGAGACGCCGGAGCAGGCGCTCGGTGCTGGCGCCGGTATCGGCGCGCGGCTCCGCCAGTGACCGAAAGTTGCGCCTTGGCGTCCATGATGCGCTTGACGATGCCGAATAGATCGAAGGTACTGCTCGCGAGACGGTCAATGCGCATCACCGTCACGAGGTCGCCGAGAAGCGAGATCGTCGAGCAATTTGAGAAGCTCGCGCCGGTCGGGGCGTGTGCAGCACGGCCTCCCGCATATTTCGACCGGCGTCCTATGCGGCAGAGGTTCTCGTCAACACGGTCCGGATGGTCTGCTGTATCTCGGCCGGTGTCGCACCGTTCCTGATTTCGACATACCGCACCCCTGCTCTTTCGAGGGCAATCCGCTTGATCCGGTCGCGCCGCTCGGCCGTACCGCCGATGTCATGCCCGCTCCCTTGGTATTCGAGAACCGCCACCGGGTTGCCGTGCCGGTCGGCAATCAACAGGTCACAACGCTTGCTGTTGATCGCCCGGTGCGCCTGATCCGCCTGCCAATCCAAGCGCGCTGTTGTTCGGATGATCTGTCCGAGGCTTACTTGCGGGAACACATAAAACGGGTAAGGACCTGCCGGAAACGATTGCCGGGTGAAGTTCAAGGCGGCGCGGAATACCTCGTATTCGCCCCGCCCCATAACCCGGCTAGCGGAGAATTTGACGGTTTCCCGCATCACCGCTTCAAGCTGCTGCGATAGGCGCTCGTCCCGCTGTTCTTCGGCGCCCTTGCGCGGGCCCGGTGCCTGTTTGGCAGCAAATTGCCGTTGTAGCTGCTGGTTCTTGCGATAGAGGATGAGCAGGACAGCTATAAACACTACGGCGGCGGCGAAAAGGGTCATGTCCACGGCTGCTCTCCGTGAGCGGCATTTCGAGGCGAATAGCTCACCCGCCTCGCCCCGCATGCATTCGATCTAAAGTATCTGTAGCATCGAGCTGATCATCGAGAATTGTTAGCTCCATAAGGAACGAGATGGCAAATGTCCCACTAGAAATTCTCGGAAGATCCGCCATTATGGCGAAAATTTGAATGAAGCGTCCCGGGAGACGTGATGACCGCCGACACCTTTGTTCCACCATTCGCCCGCACGAGGCCGAGCCTGACGCGGGTAATCGTTGCCGCCTCGCTCGGCAACGCCATCGAATGGTTCGATTTTCTGGTCTATGGATACTTCGCGGTCACGATCTCAAAAGTGTTTTTCCCGACCGGCAACGAGACCGCTTCATTATTGCTGACGCTCGGCACGTTTGGTGCCGCCTATGTCATGCGTCCGATCGGCGCGATCGTAATCGGCGCCTATACCGATCGCAAGGGCCGCCGCGCCGGGCTCACCTTGTCGATCATGCTGATGGTCGTCGGCACGACGATGACGGCGGTGACCCCGGGATATCGCATGATCGGACTGGCGGCGCCGCTGTTGATCCTGTTCGCGCGCCTGCTGCAGGGGTTTTCGGTCGGCGGCGAATTTGGCAGTGCCGTCACGTTTCTCGCCGAGCAGACCGCTTCGCGCAAAGGCTTTGTCGCGAGCTGGCAATGGGCCAGCACCGGGATCACGAATTTTCTGGCTTCGGGTTTCGGGATCCTGCTGGCGAGCTTGCTGTCGCCGGCACAGCTTTCCGGATGGGGCTGGCGCATCCCGTTCCTGTTCGGGCTGCTGGTCGGCCCGGCCGGCCTTTACATTCGCCGCCGGCTCGACGAGACCCCGGAATTTGTCCAGATCAAGCCGACGAGCACCCCGGTGCGCGACATGCTGCGCGCCAACCCGATCGAATTCCTGCTGGCGACCGGCATCTCGGCGATCTCGAACAGCTCGGCTTATATCATTCTCTATATCCCGACTTATGCGATCAAGGAGCTGCACCTGCCGCAGACCACCGGGTTTACCGCGACCCTGGTCGGCGCCATCGTTCTCGGCCTTGCCTCGCCATTGGCCGGCCATCTGTCCGACAAATTCGGGCGCGGCGGCCTGTTGCAGTGGACCGGCTGGCTGTTCCTGCTGACGACCTATCCGTTGTTTTACCTGTTGGTCGCATGGCCGTCGCTGCCAACAGCCATTTTCGCCGCCGGCTGGCTCAGCCTGGTCAAGGCCGGTTACAGCGGCGTGTTGCCGTCGCAGCTCGCCGAGCTGTTTCCGACACCGGTGCGCGGCATTGGCGTGTCGCTGAGCTTTGCTATCGCGGTCACGATCTTTGGCGGGTTCACCCCGTTTATCGCCACCTCGCTGATTGCGCTGACCGGCAACAGCCTGTCGCCGAGCATCTGGATCATGTTCACCGCGGCGCTCAGCATCATGGCGCTGGTTTTTGTGCAGCGCCGCCGTTATCCGCGGTGATATTGGATCATCGGAGATCGGCGGTCTTGACCAAACTGCCCCGCGAGGTTCCACGTCAGCGCAGGTCTTGGCCCGCGGCCTCGCCGGCGAGGAACTTGTTGGGCTTCAGGAAAATCGACAGAACCAGCGCGCCGTTTGGCGAGCGGGCGAGATGGCGGTTGCCTTTCGGCCGCCAGACGTAATTGCCGGCGCGCACCTCGCCTTCGTCATCGACGAGACTGCCTTCGAGCACAAAGGTCTGCTCGATCTCGATATGTTCGTGCAGGGCCAGTTCAGCGCCGGGCTGCCAGCGGAACAATGCGGTCAAGAGCCCGGTCTCGGGGTCTTCGAGCAATATCTTCATATCGATGCCTGCGCAGGGGGTTGGCTTCCACGGCAGGTCGTCCACCTCGACATAGCGCGAGGCCAGCGGTCCCAGCTTTTCCGCATGCTGAAGAAACGGGGTTGTGGCAGTCATTTACGATCCCTCCATCACGGTGCCATGGATCATAGCGTGCCCGGAGTGGCGGAAATACCGGGAGCAGCGAGTCCGCAGCCTTAAAGCACGAGCGTGTCGGCCCGGGGGCAAAATTTGCGAACAGGCCTTTACATGACAGGATTTACAACGTGAACCGGGCTCGGGATGATGGAGCAGAAAGCTATCGGGAGGACGCAATGGCAAAGGGCATCCTGATCGCGGCGATGGATTTTTCGGCCGCACCGGAAGACGAGTTTCACGATTGGTACGATCTCGAACACATCCCCGAACGGTTGCGCGTGCCAGGATTCCTCAACGCCGATCGCTGGATCGGCATCGACAACCCAAAAATCTCGGTCGCCACCTACGATCTCGAGAGCGTCGAGGTGCTGAAGAGCCCGGCCTACCTCGCAGTCGGCGGCGCCAATGGATCACCGTGGACAAAGCGCACCGCCAAGTTCCGCAAGAGCATCCTGCGCTACGAAGGCGAGCAGCTGTTCCCCGGCGACCGGACCGCCCCGTCCAATGCCCCGGCGCTGATGTTGATTGGCATGAATGTCGTCCCGGAGCACGAGCACGAGTTCAACGAATGGTACAATTCGGAGCATGTGCCGGCTTTGGGTGCAGTCCCCGGTGTCCTCTGCGCCCGCCGTTATCGGGGTATCGGTGGGACCCAGCGCTATGTGGCGCTCTATCACCTGGAGGCCCCTGAGATCCTGCACTCGGCCGACTGGCGCAAGGCGGCCGATACGCCATGGACCCAGAAGATGCGACCGCATTTCCGCGACCAGCTGCGTATCGAGTGCCGCCGGTACGTGCGCGCGGCGTGAGCATCATCTCCCGACCTGCCGCTGACGCACCGGGATCGGAGCTTCGGCCGTAAGCTGGTTGTTCTGGAGATCGAGCCATTTGAACCTGCCCTGACCCCTAGGAGGGGGGAAGGGCAGGTTTTGCTTGCGCGGCGTCATCCATTCCCTAGGATGCCGTAAACCTTTGCGCGAACGAGGGGGGAGCTTTTTGACCAGCGCACGAGCGAAGCACTGGATCATAATCGGCTGGCTGCTCGTGTGCGGCACGGGTTTCAGCCGGTCGGCGGCAGCGCAGGCGGTCACTTTTGGATCTCCGGGCGATCCGCCGCGGATCGTGATCGGCGGCGGCGCGTTCGACGTGCTGCCCAACTATAAACACGCCGGGTCTGGGGCCACCGGCCTGGCGCTCAGCGAATTTCGCTTTGGCGATCAATTATGGATCTTCTCGCCCTTTGTCGGCGTGTTCGGGACCGGAAAGGGGGCGGTTTATACCTATGTCGGGTTCGGATTCGATATCCACATCCCCTATAATTTTATAATAACGCCGAGTTTTGCGGGCGGTTATTTCAACGGGGGTCACGGCATCGATCTGGGCTATTACTGGGAATTCCGCTCAGGTGCCGAACTGGATTATCGCTTCGCCGATGACCGGCGGCTCGGCGTCGATTTTTATCACATTTCCAATGCTGGTCTTGGTGTTCATAACCCAGGCGTGGAACTGGTAAACGTCATATTGACCGCGCCCTTCTAAGAGGCGGGGCCCGCTCGGCTCATCTCCTTCCATCGCTGAAACAGCCGGGCCGCGGCGGTTTCGGGCCCGCCGCTGCCAAGCGCAAAACAGCCGCATCGCCTCAAGGCAGAGGCGGGCGGCGGTCGCGTTCGGGGGCGATCTCGTCGATCGCCCGAGCGAGCTTGACATCGCGCTCGCTGAGCCCACCCGCATCATGCGTCGACAGCACGATCTCGACACGATTGTAGACGTTGAACAGCTCCGGGTGGTGATCCATCTTTTCGGCCAACAGCGCGATGCGCGAGATAAACCCCCAGGCCTCGGAGAAGTCGCCGAAATGATAGCTCTTGCGGATCGCATCGCGGTCGGCGACTTCGGCCCAGCCATGCAATTCGTGGATTGCCGCGTGTCGCGCTGCTCCAACCAGCCTTTCGACCATATCAGCCTCCGATTGTTGTCGCCGTCAAACGAAGTGCGCGCTGGCGGCGCCAAGGTCAAGCGCCGGGTGCTTCGATGAAGGAACGCACCCCGCCGACAATTGCCGATATCGAGGCCCTCGCCAATAGCGCGCTGGGGGCAATCCCGCGCCAGCTGAAAAAGTACCTCGGTGAAGTCGTGATCCACGTCGAAGAGTTTCCCGATGAAGAGACCGAAGAGGCCATGGGGCTCGATAGTCCATTCGACATTCTCGGCCTCTATCGCGGGGTGGCATTGCCGCACAAAAGCGTCAGCGATCCGCGGCCAAATCTCGATATGATCTTTCTCTACCGCCGTCCGATTCTCGACTATTGGTGCGAGACCGGCGAAGATTTGGAGCAGCTGGTGCGCCATGTGCTGATCCATGAAATCGGGCACCATTTCGGGTTCAGCGACGAAGACATGGAACGCATCGAAGCATCTATCGACTGATCGCAGCGGCGGCCCGCGCACGCAACTCGGGCAGGACCTCGCTGTCGAACCAGGGATTGTCGCGCAGCCAGCGCGTCGTATGCCAGCTCGGATGCGGCAGCACGAAGAACTCCGGCAAGAAATCCCGCCAGCATTCGATCGTCTGGCGCATCTTCGAGGCTCGCCGCGCCGGGAGGTAATAGGCGATCGCATAACGCCCAACGAGCAGGGTCAATTCGATGGCCGGCAATAGAGCGCGCAGGCGCGCGTGCCATAGCGGAGCGCATTCGGGTCGCGGCGGCAGATCGCCGCCCTTGCCGCTACCAGGATAACAGAAGCCAATCGGCGCAATCGCGACCCGGGTTTCGTCGTAGAAGGTGCCGCGATCGAGCCCGAGCCAGCAGCGCAGCCGCTCGCCGCTTTTGTCATCGAATGACAAGCCCGTCTGATGGACCCGCTTTCCAGGTGCCTGGCTGATGATCAGCAACTGTGCCGAGGCTGCCCCGCGAACAATCGGGTGCGGCCCGAGCGGCAGATCAGCCGCGCACGCCTTGCAGGCGCGGATCTCGGCAAGCAATTGCCGCAAATCTTTGGTTTTCTCGGTATCACTCACCTCTGCTCTTCAAACCAAACCCGATCCAGAGATCACTAAGATCCGCTACACGACACAATCCAGGGCTGCTCTAGGGCCAACCGACAGTAATGGTAGAGCGGAAAAGCGCAGCGCATTCCGCCGACCCAGCCGGCTATGGCATACGCTCCCATACCAATGAGAAAACAGTTGTCCTGCCGGTTAGCGTGCTGACGGCTGGCACCGAACTTACCTCTAAGCGTGAAGGGTTAACCTTATACAGGCGTTCTTGTGTTGTCCCGTTCCACGCTTCGTTCCACGAAATCTCAGGATGGTAGACCAGCTTAGCGCCCTTCAGCTCGTAGCGTCCGGCAAAGGCAATCATGCTGCGATACAGGTCAACCGCCTCCTGATCCGTCGAGAGCGGGGCCAGCGGCGGAGTCCGGCCTTCTGCCGTAAACAGCGTAATGACATACCCATCAGCCGTGTAGATCACAGCGGCCTTGGCTCGCTCGCCCATCGGATGTGTCACTGCGCCGGTTTCGATATCATTCTCCGTAAAGGACACTAATTGCCACGTACCAACGATTGGGTGATCTGGCGAGATTGCGTGAGCCATTGCGTGCATTCTCCTGAACATCTCGCCTCACTCTACAGGAGCGCCGCTCACTTGAGCAGGAACACGGAATACTGCGGCGCAGGCCTCGGCATGGTGCTTTGCCTCGGTGCGAAATCCAAGAATTACGGCCGTGCCACCCAGACCAGTCCATGCCAGCTTTTGACGCCAAAGTAATTAGCGGTGAAATCGCGCGTAGGATCACGCTGCAATTCCAATCTGGCCATTACGGCCTGCGATCTCAGATTGTCAGGAGCCGTATAGGCGAGAACCTCAGTGGGCCTGACGCGTGTGAACACATCCTTCAGCGCTGCGCGTGCGGCCTCTGTCGCATATCCATAACCCCATGCTTGCCGCACCAATCGCCAGCCGATTTCAGCATGTGATCCAAGCGGATGATCGGGGCGCGACGGCATGATACCGGTGTAGCCGAGAAAAACCCCCTCTTGGCTCTCGACCGCCCAGCGGCAGAAGCCATGTCTATAGTATGCCAATGCGTAACGGTCGAGCTTTGCGTTGCTCTCCGTTCGGCTGATCGGCCCTCCGTAGTCATGCATCACGTCAGGATCGGCATGCATCGCGGCGAACACGTCGCGATCCGTCTCCTTCCAACAGCGCAGGTTCAGCCGCGGTGTAGCGATGATCATCATTTATTATAGAGCCGAGACGGCCGTAACTTCCTCATGCAAAAATTAAGCAGACCGTGTGGAAACACTGTTTGCGGTGGCGCGCACCATATCCACCCTAATTTATCCGACGGTGCGGGCGAACTCAGGTTGAGCCCTGCTCACGATGTCAGCAATCAGCGGCACAAGCGGAATAATAACCATAATTGTCGGAGCGCCGCATTGACGGTGCAGGCAGTCATTCATAAGTTTCGGCGCGAAAGCCGGCTCACCTAAGGGTCGTGTTTTTTTGAGAGCGAGGATTGGCGCAATGAAGCCGACGCGGCGTCCGCATAACCCGTGTTTCTCATCCGGGCCATGCGCCAAGCGCGCGGGCTGGTCGGGCTCGAAGCGGCTCTGTTCCCAATCGCGCAAGGTGCCGAGCGGGATGCGAATTCTTCCCGGGTCAGACCGAGCGCGCGGCGTAATGTCTTGATGCGGGACGCGGCGCGCCTTCCAACTCTTCTGGGGGTATCGGCCGGGCGTCGGGATCGATGCGCGTGGCGTCATCGACCTCCTTGGGGTCATCAGCCGCATCGGAGCGTTGGGGAGCGTCCGCTCGCTGCCATCGGCAGCGGCCATTTCAATCCTTGGCGAATCGCAATCGGGCGGGGCTGGGGATCGCGGACCTGTCCGTGATGACGTCGCGGCGAACGGCACTAACGCCAAGGTCTTCCAATTCGCTCTCGAATAAATCGGGGTCTTCGATCTCGGGGATTTCGATCGTTACGTCTTGGTTTTCGAGGAGGCGTTCGACGACCGCCTTCGCGGACTGCAACGGCAGGTGACGCTTCGCTAAAATCTGCGCAGCAGAAACCGTCTTAACAAACCCCGGTTCTGCCCGCAATAGATATGCGCCGGGAGAACCTGAGGGTACGCGGGATACGCCCCCTTTGCGCACCCGAGGTCCGAACAGCGCCCTCAATGACGATCCGATCAATATCCAACCTTCCCATAATCGCATTGGCGAGCTGTCTCAGTCGCGGCCAGCCAAGATCATTTGCGCCCAGCGTCACTCCGTGTATATGGAGGCCGCGCAACACCAATTCACGTCCGCATTATTCGACCTCGGCCATGGCGAGCAATTCACCGGAGGGAGTAAGGATGTGCGCCGTAGCGACCGGATCATCGGTCAAATCATCATCGAGAATTATTTCGATGAGAGTCCTGACTTAAGATACATATAAGGTGTAGAAGGGCATGGTTCGTCGTAGACAGAGGGAGCCATGGGCGAGATTGTCTGCAAGCGCTGTCAAGGGACGGATTACGTCAAGAGGGGAACGGTTCGCAATCTGCAACGCTACCAA
>JAFAOB010000161.1 GCA_019238055.1 Alphaproteobacteria bacterium | reverse complement strand
CCGCTTTGATGCCTTCCGTCCAAACCACGATCCCGTTCACTTGTGCCATGGCGTGATCCCATGTCAGAGCGAACTCAGAATCGTTGCCTCACACCTCGCTTCAACCCGTCAACCCATCATAACAAGAAACTGATGGATGGTGAGCCGACAGCCTCAGTATGCCTTGGTGCTACGAGCCATCATTAGCGATGGCAGACGAACTCGGTATTGCCGTGAAGTTGCTGGGTATTGATAAAATTGACCGATTCAGTAGTGCATTCGCCGCAATTGAGCTGGAGATGCCGGACGGGCTTGTCATGGCGGCAGACACGCTTGGCAACCTCAATCGCAGTCAGATGTACTCTTTCGCTAGTAAGTACAGATTACCGACGATCTATGAGAGCGCCACCTCTGCTCGGCAGGGTGGGCTGATGTCCTACGGCCCCGATGCAATGGCTTCCGAAAGCTTGAGAGATCCACCGCGGCCATCTCCATTCCGTCTCGTTCTCAACCTAAACACTGCTCAGTTGATAAACTTGACCCTTCCATCAGACCTAATCGCTCAAGCCGATGAGGTGATCGCATCATCCTTTCGCTGATATCATAAGGCCCTATTTGTAGCGGCTTCTTATCGGCGGCCGGGCTCGCAATCATCGACGGTTTGGGCTCACGCTCCGTGAGACTATAGGGCGCATCTGGTTCACGCTCAGTGAGGGGTGAGTGCAGACCCCGCTTGTAGTCGTGCGATGATTTGACGAGGTTTTGGATGGTTTGACCTATATAGTTCGCCGTTAACCAATCTTGTTGATAAAAGTCAATGGGATGTGAAAACTCCGAACACATGGGTGACCCCGCTGGCCTAGGAGCATTGGGTGGACTGGATGACCGTCGCGATCGCAGGCAAAGCCCGCCGGCTCTACCCCGACGACATCAAGGCGCGCGCAGCATGGTTCGACGCGTAGATCGACGCTCTGCCTAAACCGAGGAAGCCCAAGTCTCAATTATCAAAACCATGTTCATTTTGTTGAGCTATATAATAAAAGTGTTGTAGCGCCTGCACGGCGCGCATTTTCCGTAATCTCCCATTGCGCGACTTTTTTTTGATGCTCGCCGGTTCTAACATCGGCACGATGTAATCGTAGTGAGGTTCAGACGTTTGCTGCACAGACTGCGCCTTTCGGGGCAGGGTGACAGTGGCCCCTGCATCAAAACGGGGGTTCCGATAGCACCAGGTCGTCCTTCACTGAGCAATATACGCGCTCGTAGCATTGCTCAACCACGCGCCGGTTGTACCGTGCGAGCATAGCGAGGTTGTTGCGCAGGAAAGTGACCTTGATCTGTTTCTCTGGGAGGCGTTCCCAAGAGGCAATCGCCTGCGCAATAAATTCCGGCGAGGCCAAGCCCCGCACGAGTGTTGCGGGATCGGCGAAGATGTAGTGCATGAAAGCGGTGGCACAGAGGTTGAACGAGAACGCCATATGCGGGCCGTCCTCGATGGGCTGGCTGAATCCCCGGTCGGAGAGCAGGCAGCGGGCGCTGTCGTATTCAAAAACGAAGGCAGCGACATGCATTTTTCGGTTCTCAAGCAGGCCCTTGATCATCTCCTCGAAGAAATTCGGTCGCCCCTCAGCCAACGGCATCAGCAGCATGAACAGCAGGCGCAACCATTCAATATACTGCGGTCGTTGATGCCGAGTTGGGCGCATAGATACGCTTGGTGTGGCTTCCTGCCGCTCACGATGCGGCGGTAATCCGAGAGCAGGGCAGGATCTGTTGGATCGTAGCTCGCGATACCGGGGAAGCTATTGAGCACCTTGACGACGGAAAACGGATTGCGCACGAAATTGAGCATCTTGGCCGCGAACAGATCGATGATCTCGACCTTGATGTCAGTGCTGCGCGCATTGAGTTTGGCGAGCAGGCTCTTTGTATGGGCCTCGATGTGCGCTTCGTATTTGTGAAAAAGCGACTCGAAATTGAGCCGCAGAGAGCTGCCGCCCGGAACGTCGAAGCTGAAGAGGTCGAAGAGCGACAGATTGCTGCCGATTAACCTGCCGGTGTGGCTTTCGAGCGCAATGGTGTAGTTCTCCCGGTCGACTATCTTGAAGGAGTAGATCCGCAGGTTGCGCTCGTCAGCCTGCGGGTTCATGGCGTTAAGCTTCTGTTCGACCTTGGTCAAGAAGTGCTGGTTGCGGGTGTCGTTTGCCAGCATGTCCAACGGAACGATATCTTTCCTGGCTGGTACTTCGCACCGTACCCGCCTTCGGTTCTTGATAACCGATTTTGCTGAAATGGCCGCCGGGCTAGCCGCTGGCAAGCTCAAGCCGTCCACGGATCTATCACCGTCAGACCGCAACCAGCAAACCCGCCGGTGTCCCGCGTAGCGATACTTGCGCCGGCCGCGAGTGCGGTCGCCGCGATCAGCGCGTCAAATTTCTCGATCGGCTTGCCGGCATGACGCCGCGCAATCACGATTTCGGAATAGCGCGCGGCAGCGCGCGCCTCAAACGGCAGCACACGCCCGGCAAAATCCTCGGCGAACATGGCTTCCGCGGCCGTGGCCAGCGCCGTGCGCCGCCGTCCTGCAGGCAGGGCGGCAATACCATAAAGAATTTCCGCCTGATTGACATAGGTCGTGTAGAGCAGCGCGCGTGGTTGCGCCGTCACCCAGTCCAACACCGCCGGATCGGGTTCGCCGCGCATCAGCTCCGAGATCACATTGGTGTCGATCACGATCATGGATCGAACGAGGGCGGCTCCTCGACATACTCAGCTGACGGCAGCTCAAGATCGACGCCGCCAAGCGGCGCAAACCGTCGACGGATTGCCTCGGCCAGGTTCGGCTCCGGCTCATCGTTCTCGCCAGCTGCGGCTTCGCTGAGGATCGCGCGTACTTCGGCCTCCATGGAACGGCCATGCCGCGCCGCGAGCACGCGCAACCGCTCTTTGACCACCGTGTCAACATTGCGGATTGTCAGGGTCGCCATTGGTGTCTCGAGCTGATCCATGCTGTCATAATATACACAATGCTAGCGTTGAATGCAAGAGGCTGATATTAACTATAAATGGCAATGATGCAGGTTTCCCTGCCCGCTGATCTTGCTAGTGATAACGTCCTTATCACTAGCAAAATTTGTGGTACAGCAGGGGCCCATGCCACCCCCCGACGACCAACTCCCCGCGATCATCGAGCCACTTTCCCCAACGCCAGCCACCATCCCGGCCAGCACCTATATAGTGCCGGCGCTGATCACCGACGCCGGCGGCGAGCGCGCAGGCTGGCGCTACGTCGAGTTCTTCACCGCCAACATCAACAATGACCATACGCGGCGCGCCTATGCCCGGGCCTGCAGCCGGTTCTTCGCTTGGTGCGAGGATCGTGGGCTCACGCTTGCGGCGATCCGGCCGTTCGATGTCGCTGCCTGGGTCAAAGAACTGCAGGAGAAACACGGGGCGCCGGGAGTCAAGCAGCAGCTGGCGGCGGTGCGCATGCTGTTCGACTGGCTGGTGACGGGCCAGGTGGTGCCGATGAACCCGGCCGCGGCGGTGCGCGGGCCCAAGCATGTCGACAAGACCGGCAAGACGCCGGTGCTCGACGCGCCCGAATGGCGCAAATTGCTCGACAGCATTCCGGCGGCGACCTTACGTGATCTGCGCGACCGCGCGCTGATCGCCACGCTCACCTATTCCTTTGCCCGCATCACCGCGGCACTGAAGATGAGAGTCGAGGATTGCGCGTTCCGGTCGAACGTGATCACCGATTCCGGTCGAACGTGATCA
>JAFAOB010000030.1 GCA_019238055.1 Alphaproteobacteria bacterium | reverse complement strand
CCGCTTTGATGCCTTCCGTCCAAACCACGATCCCGTTCACTTGTGCCATGGCGTGATCCCATGTCAGAGCGAACTCAGAATCGTTGCCTCACACCTCGCTTCAACCCGTCAACCCATCATAACAAGAAACTGATGGATGGTGAGGCTGGACAGGGACATCGATGTATTTCGAACACCACAGTGATATTTTTGAATTGTCACATCAATTTGGCAAATGTCATCAATTTCATCTAAAATCAATCCATTGGGCGTTAGGTTGATTGCTCCAGAGAATTGAATAATTGCCATTTTTATCTCCATGGTCCTAGATAATTCGGATTTTACATCCAAGTGAATAGTGAGTTTTTCAATGATCGCATTGGCGTCGAACGTCGGTTCTTGTGACGGGACGATCTCGCCTTGATGATGTTTACCGCTTTCAGCACGCTCCGACTGAGCCGAGACCGGTTCCTCACATTTGAGTTCGGCAAGCTGTTCCTCTCTCTGAGCGATCGCCTGCTCATGTATATGGACTGGCCCGGTCACCCCAACGGCCACTTCGCTCGCCTCACTGCTCGCGACCTCTTTTTCGGCCTCGTTATGAGTTTTGGCTGCTGCAGCTTTGGCGAGTAGCTCCTTGACCTCACTAAACGAAATTCCTTCGGGTTTCGCCGCTCGTTCAAGCACTTCAATGCGCATCTCATTGGGTGTCGATGATCTTGCCAATAGACGGAGAGCTGATTGATCGATATGCAGTGACTCAAAACCCGCACTAACCCGCTATAATAGGCTAGACCTGCTCGAATGACGGCCCACCATGCACGAATTCGTGGGTCGCGAGCTTCCCGAGCAGCATACCGTCCCGGCTTGATAAAGCGTTGCGACGGTGGCCGCGTCTTCGGTGGGGACCAAGTGCTCGCAGATTTTCGAATGGCTGGTGGTGCGGATCCCGGTGGTCGCATAGATATCCTTCAGCCCGAACGGAATGCCGTGCAACGGGCCGCGATGGTTGCCCGCCATGATTCGCACTCGGCGGAACGTGCCTGCTCTCGCGCTCTTTTGGGCGTCATCAGTAAAAACGCGTTGAGCTGCGGGTCGAGGGCCTCGGCGCGCAATCAGTGCCTCGATCAGTTCGATCGGCGACAGCTGGCATCGCTCGATCAGCCGGGCAGCATCGGCAATCGTCAGCCAATGCAGGCCGTTTGGTGCTGCGGTCAGGTCATTTGGCACGCTGGTTGCTCCCTACTATGCCGGTTCGTTTTACCGCTAACAATCAGGCCCGCGTGCCTCGGATTGCGCGCCAGACCCGCTCAGGGGTGGCCGGCATATCGATGTGCTTGATGCCGAGCGCCGAGCTGACGAACTCCTCGCCGCACTCCGTGATCCATTTACAGGGCCCAGCCGCCGCGCCGCCCGCAACCAGCACTCATTCGGGATAGAGACCGGAAGCATCCACAGCCGGCGCGTGCGCCGCGGGGCGGGAGTTCATGCTGCCCATCTTGCCACGCTCGCTGTCGTGCATCATCCAATTGCCGCGTGGTCGCGAAAGCGGCACTCTAGCCCATGGAAGCGCAGCGAGGAGAGAGATGAGCGAACAGCATCGGGAAGCACCGGCACCATTGGAACCTTACTTCGATCGGACGCCGCAGCTCTTCGGCGACGGTCCGCTGGACCCGCTTGTCTATGACGCCTCGCCGCGGGCGCTGCGTCAGCGCACCGTCAATTTCGCCGCCAAGCGTCTTGTTGACATGCGCTATGTCAGCGGGCTCGACCGCGCCACCGCCGAGCGGAATTTCCGCTGGCGGCCCGCGATCGCCCCGGGCGGGCTTGGGTTTCGGGCCGCGCCCGACGGTCAGGCAGAACTCGCCGCTGCCCAGCGCCGTGGCGACATCATCATCGAGATGGACGATGCCGACCGCCGCGTTACCGTCCGCTGGAACGACGCCGGCTTTGGCAAGCCGGTCGCCGGCGCCGCGGTCGCGCGCGCCGGCTACGGCGGGATCGTCCTGGGGCCGAACGCGAGCCTGCAATTTGATCCGCAGCCGGTTGTCCGGAGGCAACCCGAGCCCGGGCGCGCATGGCCGCTCGGCGATGCGGTCGAGACGCCGCCAGCTCCGCCCGCCGACGTCGTCCGCGCGCTCGATACATTTTTTGCCCGCTCAACCGGCGCCTATGGGATCCTGATCGCCACCCCTGAGGGCATCCTGTGCGAACGCTACAGCGAATTCGGCTTTGCCGATCGCCCGACCCCGAGTTGGTCGATGACAAAGGCGATCACCTGCAGCGTGATCGGCCGTCTGATCCAGGAAGGCTGGCTTGCATCGGTGCATGACCCTGCGCCCGCGCCGCTGTGGCGCGATCCGCGCTCGATCCATCGCCTAATCACGCTCGATCAGCTGCTGCGCATGCGCTCGGGGCTCGCCTTTCCCGTGTCGCATGGCGACGGGCGCGTGACGCTCGGCTTCGAGAACAGCGCGGTCTATCAGGACGCCGGTGACGCTTTCGTGGCGGCGCAGCGCTCGATCGTCGCCACCGTGCCCGGCGCTGTCTTCCGCTACATCAACAGCGGCCTCAACGTGCTTGGCGCGGTCGTTCGCGACCAGATCGAACGGCGCGGGCTGCCCTACCATGAGACGCTGTACGGTCTGCTGGTCGATCGCCTTGGCATGGCGAGCTATCAGCATTCCGCCGACACCGCCGGCAATCTGATCGCGTCGGGCGCCGGCTTCGCGACATTGCGCGACTATGCCAAGCTCGGGGTGCTGTATCTCCAGAACGGAATGTGGGACGACGACCAGCTGCTGCCGCAGGGCTGGGCCGATTACGCGCTGACCGCGACGCATACCGGCACCAGCTACGCGGCGTGCTTCCGCACCAACACCGATCGCCTGTTTCCCGACCTTCCGCCCGATGTCGCCTGGGCGTCTGGCGCCTCCGACCAGCGCATCTTCATCTTGCGCCGCCACCGTCTGACTGTCGCGGTCAGCAACGAGACTGATTATCCAATGGACCTTGCGGCGCTAAACCGTGTCATCGCGTCGGCGATCGCGGCCTGGGCATAGCCGCCCACGACTGCCGATTACCGAAAAAATCGCTATTGCTCGAGACGGCAGGAGTTCAACATGGCGGATGCGAATTACTTGCCCGAGGTGCTCGAAACCACAGAAGCCGAGCGCCTCGCCACCGGCTTTATCTTTACCGAAGGCCCGCTCTGGCATCCCGACGGCTACTGGTATTTCGTCGATCTTCGTC
The DNA here is from genome assembly GCA_019238055.1 of Alphaproteobacteria bacterium. Classification (GTDB taxonomy): domain Bacteria; phylum Pseudomonadota; class Alphaproteobacteria; order ATCC43930; family CGMCC-115725; genus AP-15. The sequence goes on along the minus strand of JAFAOB010000030.1, from coordinate 7,763 downwards.
AGAACAAACTGTTTCGCTTGCAGCCCGGCAAAGAGCCCGAGCTGGTCAGAACCACCATCGGCGGCAATGGCATCACATTCGACCTGCAAGGCCGCCTGATCGTCTGCGAAGGGGATGACCGGCGCCTCACCCGGATGGGTCCGGACGGCACGGTGGCGACCCTGGTCGACAACTACCAAGGCGGGCGCTTCAATCGGCCGAACGACGTGATCTGTCACTCGAACGGCTGCCTTTACTTTACCGACCCGGATAAGCGCCGCCCCTATCATGAGCGCGAGATCCCGGGCCCGGCGGGGGAAGACAATCTCTGGGACGGTGCACGCGTTTATCGTTTGGCGCCAGACGGCAGTTTGAGTGTACTCGCGAATTGCGAATACCCGAACGGGCTCGCGCTGTCGCCAGACGAGTGCACGATCTACGTCGCGAACACGCGCTCCTCGCAATACATCCACGCGATCAGGCTCAACGCGGCCGGCAACATGGTTGGGCGCAGCATCTTCGCGGACCTAAACGAAGGCCCGGAGCCGGGGATACCTGACGGCTTGAAGGTTGATAGCCTCGGCCGGGTTTATTGCACCGGGCCGGGTGGCATCTGGGTCATGGCGCCGGATGGCAGGCGCATCGGCGTCATCAAATGGCCGGAGCAAGCTGTCAATTTCGCTTTCGGCGGGCCGGACCTGCGAACGCTGCTGTGCTGCGCTCACACCTCGGTTTACACGCTGCGGGTCAAGGTGCCTGGCAATCCACACCCGTGGTATAAGCTGCGCCAGCGGTAAGCTCAGAGGTGCGGTGATCTCTGGATATGGCGAAACGGCGAAAAGCCGCATCTGATTGGGTCGCGCCAGACGTGTTGGTCAACGAAAGGGCGAAGGTCATGTTCAGGCTCTACTATATTTCGGGCATCTGTGCGCTCGCGACGCACATCGTGCTTGAAGAGGCCGGTGCGCCCTACGAGACGGTCCTTGTCGATTTCCATTCACAGGCCCAGAGGAGCCCTGAACCCCTCGCGGTAAACCCAAAAGGGCGCGTCCCCGTGCTGGCGACCGAAAGCGGCACCCTGACGAAAACTCCCGCACTGCTGTTTTTTGTGGCGCCGCTTTTCCCGAATGCCGAACTGGCCTCCTCGCAGAATCGTTCGCGCTCGCACAGGTTCAGGAGTTCAACAGTTATCTGCTCGATGGTGCATGTCGCGCACGGCATCGCATGTGGGGCACAAGGTGGGGCGGACAATGCCGCTTAGAGGCTGAGTCCGCTCACGCTTATATGATGATCCCTCAGAATCTTACTGATTTCGTGGTGATCGGCGCCGGTGCGGCAGGCCTAATGACGGCACGCGAGCTTGCCCGCGCGGGCAAACGAGTGACCATTCTCGAAGCGCGAGACCGATGCGGTGGGCGCATCTATCCGCTGCCTGTCGAGGAATTTGGATACCTGGCGGAGGGCGGCGCCGAGTTTGTCCATGGCACAGCACCTGTGACACGCGCCTTGATGCGCGAGGCGCGGCTTTCGCTCTCGTCGCGCGGAGGCACGCGATGGAGCGTCCGGACGGGTGTATTGTCACCTGCCGACTCTTCGCTGCCTCATGCAGGCCAGTTTTACCGAGCCCTGCGGGAGGTGAAAATCGATCTGTCCATCGCAGAATTTCTGGAGACGCATTTCGCCGATCGGCGATACGATGAGCTGCGGCGGTCAATCATACGAACGGTCGAGGGCTACGACGCGGCCGACCCACGCCGCACCAGCACCCTTGCCCTCCGCGACGAATGGTTGGGCCGGGACGAGGGTCAGCACGGGCGCATCGCGGAAGGTTATGGTGCGCTCATCGAGTATCTTTCATCCGAATGCCGCAGGAACGGCGCTGCGCTCCATCTCGGTGCGGCCGTGATGGCGATTGCCGAGGCTCACGGGCGGATTGCTGTGCGCTGTTACGACGGCGCCATGTTCGTGGCCGACGCCGCGATCCTCGCCGTGCCACTGCCGCTCCTGTCCGAAATCGCGCTCCTGCCGGCGGCGCGTGAACGGGTAGCACTTACTGGCGACATCGGGTTCGGGAACGTCGTCAAAATTCTATTGCGCTTCGCAACAAAGTGGTGGGCCGATCATGGCGGGCAAGATCTGGCCGACCTGTCGTTCCTGCTTTCCGACGCAACTGTCCCGACCTGGTGGACACAGCATCCGGCCGGATATCCGGTGCTGACCGGCTGGCTCGCGGGACCCAAGGCCGATAGGGTGTCGTCACTCACCGAGGCCGAACTCATCAACACGGGTCTCGCCTCGCTTGCAGAGATTTTCGATCTGTCTCTGGACCGAATCAGGAGAAATCTCGTCGCGGCGCGAGCGATCAACTGGGGCAATGATCGGTTCGCACGCGGCGCTTATTCCTACGCCACGCCGAGAACACGCGAAGCGCAGGCGGTGCTGAGAAAACCGAGTGGTGACGCCATATTCTTTTGCGGCGAGGCGCTCTATGCCGGTCCGGATATGGGCACGGTCGAAGCAGCGCTGGCCAGTGGATCGGAAACGGCGCAGACGATCCTCGCCGCCGGACCCTAGCCCGGATTTCTCAAACGGGGTTGGTGCATCGGGCTTCTGGATCTGAGAAAATCGTGTTGTGAGAATGGTTTATCTCAGGATCAGGAGGCTTTGTACGATAAGGAGCAATTGTATAAAAACTCTCGCTACTGCACAAAACATTACGCAGTATATGGTTGGTGATGGCGTCGTTCGTCACTGGCGGTTTATCGACGGCGAATAGACCCCACTCACTTACGCAAATCACCGCGCTTCCCCATACGCCATGCAATAGGTCAAGTGGCCTGATCAGGCATTCCAGGCCAATAACGACTGCGTGTATATGATCTCAATCCCACTGGATCGAGGCCTGGAATGACGCGGGTCGTGCAGCCGCGCTGCGGTCGTGCGTCTTATCGGCCTTGTCGTAGCCTCCATGCCAAAAGTGCCGATCTGAAAAGCAGGTGATTTCAATACACTGGCTTGGTATGCGCCGCATAGCGTTCGACAAGCAATCGATATAATGAGAGAGTCAGCTTTTTCGGATCGATGCCCGGTCCTCGGCTGCCAGGACGCTGACCGCCTGGAGTAGACCTCCTGCGTCTTGGCCACCAGCCCGGTCAGATTCATGTCTTCCATCATGCGCGCACGCAACAGCGCCATCGTTTGTGCCTCTCTCATCGACGACGGGACTACCCCGTCTTGATCCAGACGATATCCTCACCGGGTTCTCTCAAGCGATTCCGTCACCTCCTACGGCGCAGCCATCCCGATCAACAGCCGGTAACGCATTGATCAGCTGCTACCGATCATCAATGTAAGCATCAGTGGTATCGATAAGGCTGCCGACCAGGTCGAGACAGCGACAAGACCGGCAACCTCTTTCGGTTCGTTGTCCCAGTGCTGTGCGAAAACGTAACTGCTAACGACGACTGGCATCGCGCATTGCAAAACGAGAACATCTCGCGCCGTTGGAGAAAGCCCGAACAAGAGGGCGACGATAAAGGCGATCACGCTGCTTCCTAAACTGCGCCAGAGCGAGAAAAGATGGCCCGCCGCAGCGCGCTTGCCCGGATGCGCGCAATCGACACGCCAACCATCACCAGCATGAGAGAGATGATAATGCCGCCAAGCAGCGAGATGCCGTGCCCGACAAACTGCGCCAGTTTTAAATGCAAAACCTGAAGGAGGGCCCCAATTGCAATAGCGTAGATCAGCGGCACGCGCCCGAGGACGCCGGGTTTGATCGTCCCCGCTGAGACCACTTGGCTGAATACCGCATTGAAAGCATTTGAGACTGCAGAAAACGCGATTGCGTAACCAAGACCGGGCGGACCGAAGGCATAGAGCACAAGCGGAATTCCGAGGAATCCCGCATTGCCCCAGGTCACCGACGGAAGATAAGTCTGCAGCCGCAGTCGAGCCAACCGAAGGGCCATGGCACCGCCGATGGCGAGCACGACAAGGCAGACGAGCGTAACAGCGGCGCTGCTGAAGAATGCCGCGATCGGTATCGGCGCACTGGCCAGCCCCGACAGCGCGAGGCAGGGCATGCCGACGTCCAGCGCCAGCTGACCCAGCATCGTGCTGCCGAATGGCCGCCCGAGTCTGGCCCAGCCATAGCCCAAACCAATGGTTGCCATCAGCGGAAAGAGCACGCTGAGGAGAGTGCCGAACATTTCGGGTCTCCGCGGCTCAGTGCCTGTCGTTTTCCTAGGTGGAAAGGCGGGTTGAGGATTTCGGGACGGTCGGCATGAGCCAGCGCGTCCAGAGGAAGCGGGTGGCGGCGGTCACCCGCAGTGCGAACCTTATTGCCAATTTGCCGAGGCGGTTCGCCGGATGCGGAGAATCGGCCGGTTCATACCAGTAGCTGACATACCAGGACGGCAGCGGACAGAACGGCAGCACGGTTGCCACTGCTATACGCTCATCCTCCTTGCGAGTGCGAAGACTCTCGCTATCGGATGTGCTGTATCTATACAGTTCTGGAACCATTTTCCCCTTTGATGCTCTGCACCGCAGATTGCGGTCTGTGGGAGCGGTACGGTATTGGCATGGATTTGTTCATCAGATTTATCGACCCTATACTTTGCGGTGGCGCATCTCCATGTGAGCCAGGTCACAGTTGGTATAAAAATCAGACTGAATCGGTTGGCTTGTCCGAGGCCGTTGGTGTGCAGTGGGGCGCCCGGGCCGCCAGCTTTCCTGCGGCTCGGTACCTAAAGAATTCGCTGCTTTCGTAAATTTCCGCGCGGATGCTGCCAGCATCCCTTATTCTGCGATTTGATGCAAAACCTAAGGGTCTATCTTGGTCGGGCTGTGTTTCGCCAGGTGATGATGGCCAGGGCAAAATGGAGCCTGGCGAGATCGTTTTCCGGCTTCTTCTCCCGTCGAATCAAGATGCAGCGGAAACGGTTGAGCCAAGAATGTGTGCGCTCAACAACCCCCCGCCGCGCCTTGGCGCCGGCATGGCGCACCCTCTCGCGCATCTCCTCGCCGCGTGTCCGCAGATGCACAGTGAAGGCGAACTCCCGGGCCAGTGCGCGCGGTTTGTCGTCGTCGTACCCTTTGTCCAGGCACAGGTTCTGCAGCGCCTCAGGGCTGGGCTGCGGCCGCGCCGTGGCGATGGCTTCGAGGGTCTGGCGCATCAGCTTGTGATGGTTGGTGTTGGCCCCGGCAATGACGACGGCGCGCGGGATGCCGCGGCCGTCCACCAGCAGCGCGCGCTTGACCCCGCGCTTGCCGCGATCGGTCGGGTTGCGACCGGTTTGTTTCCCCACCCAGCGGGGCTTTGCCTATCGCCCCGTCGAGCGCCAGCCAGCTCCAATCGATGCCGGTCAGTTCGTCATAGACCAGCAGACCGGCACACCAGAACGCCTCAAACATCCCGGCCACTGTCCACTCCTGGAAGTGCCGATGCGCCGCGGACGACGAGCACAGGGTTGTCTGGTTCAGCGCATTCCATTGGCAGCCGGTGCGCAGCACAAAGAAGATGGCGTCCATCGCCGCGCTCCTGAGCTTGTCAAAGGGCCGGCACCCGCGGGTTGTGGCAGCCCAGCGGGTGTTTTGGCCGCGGCGGCAGCAGCGGTTCCATCGCCGCCCACAGTGCGTTCGGCAGCCGCCAGCCGTCATCGCGGACCGGCTTTCGCGGCGGCTTCCCATCCTTCTGTTGCATCCCCGATAAATGGGAATTGGACGGGGTATTGCCTAGTGAGATAGGTTCTTAGGCTGTAAGGGCCTCAGTCTCAGCCATCCGTCCATCGATCAATTCGGATACGCTCGGCACTTTTGGCACGGAGATTACGACAAGGCCCTTATCGCTCGCCTCAGGTGAATTTCGCGGCCAGCGGCATCGGACCGAGCACGGCCGGATCGAGGCGCCGGAGCAAAATCAGCAATGTTTCGGCCAATGCGATCAAATCACTGCAGGCGGAGTCCGACGCCAGTTCGCCGTCGCGGAAATCCGCACCGGTGAGATAGACGCCGGCCGGTGCGACCAGCGCTCCGAACCAGCCGAGGACTTGGCGCAGTTGCGTATCGACCGCGAGATAGTGATGCGCAGAACCACCCATTGCGACGATACCAACCGGCTTTCCTTGCAATCCCCCGACCGGCACGATGTCCAGCAGGTTCTTCAGAACACCGGGAAAGCTCGCACGATAGACCGGAGCGGCGATCAGCACTGCCCCTGCAGTAGCAATGCGCTCGACTGCGTGGCGGGTCTCGGCTCCATAGCGGTCAAGCGGACGTCCATCGCAGATCTCGAGTGCTGTTTGGGCGAGATTCATGACATCGACATCGATATCGGCGGCAGTGCGACGCACCGCCTCGGCGACCGCGGCGATGGCTGCTGCAAGTCGGCCAGGCGGTGTTGCGGCTCCGATTAGCATCAATAGGCGTGAAGGTTGGGTCATCCGAGCTTTCCTTTAGGGTGAGGACAGGGGAGCCGTGCCGTCAAATGGCACGATTGTGACGAAATGACCCGACTCGACTATGGTGACCGGCTGCAACGACCGGCTAAAATAGCCCAATGCACGGTTGCGGGGTGGCCGGTATGACAACGTGATTGGCGCGAGCAACAGAACGGTCAGTCACGTAACCTTCGCATGGCAATGTTCCACAATGGTCCAGTCAGCATCGGAATAGGCACCCGCGCGATATTGGCCAGCTTGTAGCCCGTTTGCGGAACCGTCGTAAATCGCATTCATCATAGGTCCCTTGGAAATTACCGCGCGAACCGGCTGGGTCGCGCGGTCACCGCTGCAACGGAACTGTTTCAGACACCCTTCGAAGGAAGCCATTACCGGCATAGTCAGGTTGGTGTCATATTGGCGCCAGCCCTTATACCAAGCCAGTATTTAATTGTGTCTCATGCAGCATCCCCGCAAGGCGCTATCTCGGATCAACCGCAATTATAAGCGCAATGCCACCACCACGCTGTCGGCCGCGCTTATTATTGCGAATCGAAATCTGCTTGGCCGGCCGTTGTTGCCGGTGGTCAACTTGCATCGCTAGCTGAGTTGCAAAAGCCCATTTCTGATGGATCAATCCGCTGTTGTCCGCCCTCTACGTTTCTCCAAAGCTGCGCTCGATGCTGTAAGCGTCGCTCATTTCAACCACAGCGATCGTTATGGTTGTCGATAATGGCTCGGAAGCGGTCAGCGGATCGGCGCCGCAACGGCTTCCACCGGCTCTCGATTGGCCTAGTCCTTGCCATAGAGGAAACGGTTTTGCATTCAAGCGGAAGGACAAATATGATGTTTCACAGTGAAAACGGGCTCCTGACACGCGTCGGCCCAGGTACCTCGATAGGGACGCTAAAAGCCAGCACCTTCCCGTAGGCGATTGCACTCCACAATGTCTGGCTTCGGCGCGGTAATGCCAGTTAGTAACGGCCTCGCCTATTTTCGAATATGATGCCGCATGCATTGAAAAGCGCATCTGGAAGTTCACTGGCGGGGTGCGTTAGGGCGGGTTCACGCACAGCCCAGTAAAATGACACGACCTGCTGTAAGATTTGTGCAGCGCAGTGCGATTTGCTGAACTAATACCAGAGGACCGGCTAAGAGCCTATCTCGGTAGGTCCGCATTTCTCCAGGTGATAATCTTACTGTGTCATGAAATCATCCCTATATGGTGGGGATGATGGGACATGAAGGAAGACGGCCGCGCGCGGGCGAGGATCGGTTTGCGGCGTATCTGGATGAGATCGTATCGGTTCTGGGCCATGCCAGCCGGGATGAGCCGGCGCG
>JAFAOB010000281.1 GCA_019238055.1 Alphaproteobacteria bacterium | reverse complement strand
GATCTCGCCCGACCTCGACACGCTGCTCTATACACTGAGCGGCAACGACAACCCGGAACTCGGCTGGGGCCGTCGCGGCGAGACCTGGACCTTTATGGCGGCGCTCGAAGTGCTGGGCGGCGAGACCTGGTTCAAGCTCGGTGATGGCGATCTCGCCACCCATGTCGAGCGCACGCGCCGCCGGCGCGCCGGCGAAAGCCTGTCGGCGATCACCGATGATTTCCGCCGGCGGTTTCGGATTTCCGCACGCTTACTGCCGATGAGCGACGATCCGGTGCGCACGCGGTTGCTGACCGAGGAAGGTTGGCTCGACTTCCAGGACTATTTTGTGCGGCGGCGCTGCGCCCCGGCGGTGCGCGAGATCATTTTTTCCGGTGCATCGACCGCCCGCCCGCCGCCCGATTTTCTCGCTGCGCTGGCGGATGACGATCTGCGGCTGGTCGTGATCTGTCCGTCAAACCCGCTGATCAGCATCGACCCGATCCTGAGCCTGCCCGGGGTGCGCGAGGCGCTGCGCGCGTGCCGCGCCCCGGTCGTCGCCGTGTCGCCGATCATCGGCGGTAAGGCGGTGAAGGGTCCGACCGCAAAGATGATGGACGAACTCGGAATGCTGGTCGACGCTGCCTCCGTCGCGCGCCATTACGGCGATATCCTCGATCATTATGTGATCGATAAAGCCGATGCGGCGGTCATCGGCACACTCGATGCTGCAACGATTGCGACGCGCACCTTGATGGAAAGCATCGCCGACCGCGAGGCGTTGGCGCGGGTGGTACTGGCGGCTGGCCGAGGCGCTTGACGATGGGGTTGTGGGCGGTTGTGCCGGTCAAGGAACGGGACCGCGCCAAAGAGCGGCTTACCCCTCTGCTGCGAACCGAGCTGCGTCAGGAACTGGCGCTCGCCATGCTCGAAGACGTATTGACGGCTCTTGCCGCATCCTCGGGGCTTGCCGGAGTAATGGCCGTCACCGTGGACCCGGCCGCGCGCCGACTGGCGCGGCGCTATGATGCGCGCGTCGTCGAGAACAGCGCCCGCGATGGCCATACCAGCGCGGTCGGCGCCGCAGCGCAGCTACTCAGGGCCGAAGGGCAGAACGGCATGTTGACCGTTCCCGGGGACATCCCGCTTGTCACCGCTGACGAGATTGAGCAGATCATCGCGGCGCATCAACCGGCGCCCTCCTTCACGATCGTGCCCTCGCATGACGAAGGCGGCTCGAACGCAATCCTGGTATCGCCGCCCGATGCGGTCCCGTTGCGCTTTGGCGTCGATAGCTTTTTTCCGCATTTGCGGGCGGCTGAGGCGCTCGGCATCCGCCCAACGGTGCTGCGTCTGCCTGGCATCGCGCTCGATATCGACCATCCCGAGGATCTCGCCATGTTCATCAGGCAGCCATCGCTGACCCGCACGCGTGTGTTCCTCGCGGAGAATGCTATGCTCGTTGGCCCGCCGCTTGCTCCGGCGCGCCTCTAGGAGAGCCCTAGGTATGACCATCGGCGAGAGTTTGGATCGCGCGTTCGTGCGAGGGCGGCTTGCCGCCGATGAGGCGCTGGCGCTGGCCGAAGACGACGGCATGGCGTTGCAGTCGTTGATGGCAGCGGCGGCGGAACTGCGCGATCGCGGCCATGGCGACCTCGTATCCTATTCTCCAAAAGTGTTTATCCCGCTGACCCAACTCTGCCGAGACGTGTGCCATTACTGCACCTTTGCGCATCCGCCGCGGCCCGGCGAGCCAGTCTATCTCGGTGCCGATGAGGTCCTGGCGATTGCGCGCGCCGGTGCTGCGGCCGGTTGTCATGAAGCGCTGTTCACCTTGGGCGACAAGCCTGAACTGCGCTACGCCGCGGCACGCGAGGCGCTGGCCCAACTCGGCCATGGCACGACGCTCTCCTACCTCGCCAAAATGGCCGGACTGGTGCTGCGCGAGACTGGACTGTTGCCGCATCTGAACCCGGGGGTGATGACTCGCGCCGATATCGACGCTTTGCGCCGGGTTTCGGCCTCGCAGGGGATCATGCTCGAGTGCGCGGCGGAGCGGCTCGGTCAGCGGGGCGGGCCGCATTTCGGGTCGCCCGATAAGGACCCGGCGGTGCGCCTCGCTACGATCCGCATTGCGGGCGAAGCCGCCGTGCCGTTCACCTCGGGCATTCTGATCGGGATCGGCGAGACCCGCTGCGAGCGGGTCGAATCGCTGCTGGCGTTACGCGACCTTAACGACCGCTACGGCCACATCCAGGAAATCATCATCCAGAATTTCCGGGCCAAGCCCGGCACGCGGATGGCCGAGGCGCCCGAACCCGACCTCGACGAACATTTGTGGACGATCGCCGTCGCCCGGCTGCTCTTTGGGCCGGACATGAACATCCAGGCGCCCCCCAATCTGAACCCGGCAGCACTTGTCGAGATGATCGCAGCCGGGATCAACGATTGGGGCGGCGTGTCCCCGGTCACCTGCGACCATGTCAACCCGGAGGCGCCATGGCCGGCGCTCGACCGGCTCGCGCGGCAGACCGCGGCAGCCGGCAAGCATCTGGTGCCGCGGCTCGCGATCTATCCGGCTTATGCCCGCGAGCCGCAGGGGTGGCTGGATCCGGTATTGCGTGCACCGGTTCTGCGGGTGATGGATGCCGAGGGCTTCGCCCGTCCCGACAATTGGATTGCCGGTTCCGGCAGCCTGCCACCCGCTGGGATTGCCCCTCTCCCCGCGCTCGGGGAGAGGGAGGGACCTGCGGATCCCCGGATCAAGTCCGGGAAGGAGGGTGAGCCGCGGCTTGCGGCCATTCTCGACCGAGCGGCCGCCGGCGAGCCTTTGAGCGAAGCCGAGATCGTGCGGCTGTTCCAGGTGCGCGGCAGTGCTTTTGCGCAGGTCTGTGAGGCTGCTGACCACCTTCGCCGGCGGGTTAACGGCGAGATCGTCAGCTATGTCGTGACCCGCAATATCAACTATACGAACGTATGCTACTTCCGTTGCCAGTTTTGCGCTTTTTCGAAAGGCAAGCTCAGCGAGAACCTGCGGGGCCGGCCCTACGATCTCGATCTTGCCGAGATCCGTCGCCGGGTCGAGGAAGCCTGGGAGCGCGGCGCCACTGAAGTCTGTCTGCAGGGCGGCATCCACCCGGAATATACCGGCGCCACTTATCTTTCGGTGTGCCGCGCGATCAAGGAAGCGGTGCCCGGCATCCATGTCCATGCTTTTTCGCCGCTCGAAATCTGGCAGGGGGCAAAGACCCTCGGGCGCACCGTCCCGGATTTTTTGCGCGAGCTGAAACAGGCGGGCCTCAGTTCATTGCCCGGCACTGCGGCTGAGATCCTCGACGACGAGGTTCGCGCGGTGATCTGCCCAGACAAGATCAAGACCGCGCAATGGCTCGAGGTCATGGAGGCGGCTCATGCCGCAGGGCTGCGCAGCACGGTCACGATCATGTACGGTCACGTCGAGCGCTATGAGCATTGGGCGCGGCATCTGTTACGCATCCGCGCCTTGCAGTCACGCACCGGCGGCTTCACCGAATTCGTGCCATTGCCATTTGTGCCGATGGAGACGCCGATCTATTTGAAAGGCCGGGCGCGGCGTGGCGCCACCTGGCGCGAGGCCGTGCTGATGCATGCCGTGGCGCGGCTGGCCCTGCATCCGGGTATTACCAATATCCAGACCTCGTGGGTCAAAATGGGCAGCGCTGGTGCTGCGTTTTGTCTGCGCGCCGGTGCCAACGATCTCGGAGGCACGTTGATGAATGAGAGCATCACACGCGCCGCTGGGGCCGTGCACGGTCAAGAGATGCCGCCCGAGGCGATGGAGGAGACGATCCGCGCGATTGGCCGCATTCCGCGCCAGCGCACGACGCTTTATGCCGATGCACCCGCCGCGCGCCGGGCCGCGGCGTTCGCCGCCGCTCCTTTGACCGATCCGATTAATACGCCGGCCCGCCGTTACGAGCGCCAGCCGCAGCCTGCGGTCGGCTGAGAGGGACTGCAGCGAACGCCTGATCCGATCGTCGGCGCCGTTCAATGCCGAGCTTGCTGCAGCCCGATGTCTTGCGGGTCACATTTTTCGGTCGCCGGCGCGAGCATGATTTCGAGCTCGCACCTAGCCAGCGGAAAACCAGAGTCTGTCATAACTCTTGATTCGTAAAATTGGCGGACACTAAATTGGTGGCCAATTCGCCAAAGCGTCTTGCCCTTGACCGAACGCCTTGATGACGGAAATAAGCTGCCCTTGTCCTCTCCTTTGCGCGGGTCCTGTTTTGCCGGACGATCCGGGCCGGTAGTGTCACGAAGATTTTTGCTCCAGCGGAGATATAAGTTGCAGCTCACCAAGTGCGACCCGGCAGTATCTCGGCTCCCCGCAGAAAGCCTGTGGGATTGCTGGAGTAATCGCTTCGACCACGCAGCGATGACGCATGGGCTAGGGAAGATCCTTGTCGCATTCGCGGTCCTTGCGGTGCTGAACCTATTTACCACTCGCACCGATGCTGCGCGTTATGGCGGCACAACACCTCCGCAGGCCGCGGTCAACCGTGGCGTCGTTGAGCTCGAAACCGGCCGGGGCAGCGGCATTTCGGTGGCAATTGCCGAGGACCTCGCCG
>JAFAOB010000166.1 GCA_019238055.1 Alphaproteobacteria bacterium | reverse complement strand
GGCCGAGACCGCGCTGTTGATGCTCGGCGGCTGCAGGCCGCTCTGCGTCTGGTGCAGTTGGAAAAGACGCAGGTCTTCCGCTGTCGCCGTATCGGGCGACCGGTTGATAAAAGCTGCGAATGCTCGGACGTGTCGCACATAGTCGCGGCGCCTGTCCTCCTTAGCCGCGCACGGTCATGTCTTCGATCATGCGTGCCCGCAGCGGGCTGACGGGCCGAGGTGAAGTATCGGAGGTCATCGGGGCTCCTCTCCCGAGCTGAAGGTTGTTGCACCTTCAATGCTCGGGATTGGGTTCCCCGACCGTCACGCGCTACCGCACATCACCCCAACAAAAATGTACCGACCGTGAACTGCCCTCCTCTCCCGCGTGAGCGGGTTCGTTCTCCGGCGCGGAGGCGACACCGGCTTGCAAGGAAACCGGCGCCGGAGGGCGGGCTCACCATGCGGTCCAGCCGCCGTCGGCGAGCAGACTGGAGCCGGTGACGAGCGCGGCGGCGGGCGAGGCCAGGAACACGACGGCGGACGCCACCTCCTCGACGGTGCCGAGCCGGCCGAGCGGGATGCGATCGAGAACCCATTGACGAAATGTCGGATCGTCAAAAAACGGACGTACCAGCGGCGTGTCGATAAAAGTCGGCGCGATCGAGACGACGCGCACCCCCTTGGGCGCGAGCTCGACCGCCATCGCCTTGGTCAGCCCTTCGAGCGCGTGCTTTGTCATCACATAGACAGTGCGGTCTCGCTCCGAGCCGACATGCCCCATTTGCGACGACATGTTGATGATCACGCCGCCCTTTTGGGCGACCATCCGCCGTGCCGCTGCCTGAGCCGTAAGGAATGCCGCGCGCACATTGAGCGTCAGAAGCCGGTCGAGAATCTCCTCGTCAACCTCGAGAAAAGGCTGCGGCCGGTTCAGGCCGGCGTTGTTGACGAGAATATCGAGCCGGCCGAGCCCGCCAATCGCCGTGCGCATCACGGCGCTATCGGTCACGTCGAATGGCAATAGCTGCGCTCGGCCGCCGTGCCGGGCAATTTCGCCCGCGACCTCTTCAAGCTCGGACCGTGTGCGGCTGACCAAGACCAATTCGGCACCGGCTGCGGCGAGCGCCAGCGCCACCGCACGACCGATCCCGCGCCCGGCGCCGGTGACCAGCGCCGTCTTGCCGTCCAGCCGAAATGGGTCGGTTGCGGCCATCAAGGGCCATGCTATCGTCGTAAGCCGATGCTGTCAGTATCGAGGGCCGCTTTTCCCTCGCCGGCATTGTAGAGAACCATCCTTGGCGATCCTGAATGACCGTTCTTTCCACCTCGCTTGATCCGCGTTCCGAGGGTTTCCGCGCAAATGACATGGCGATGCGGGAGTTGGTGGCCGATTTGCGCGCAAAATTCAGACAGATCGAGGAAGGTGGCGGTGCGGCGGCGCGGCAGCGACATCTGTCCCGCGGCAAGTTGTTGCCGCGCGAAAGGGTGCGGCTGTTGCTTGACCCGGGCTCACCGTTTCTCGAACTCTCAGCGCTCGCCGCCTTTGGCATGTATGACGGCGAGGTGCCGGCAGCCGGCATCATCACCGGCATTGGCCGCGTTATGGGCAAGGAATGCGTTGTTGTCGCCAATGATGCGACGGTCAAGGGCGGCACCTATTTTCCGATGACCGTCAAGAAACACCTGCGCGCGCAGGAAATCGCCGGCGATAACCGGCTGCCCTGTCTTTACCTGGTTGATTCGGGCGGTGCCTTTCTGCCGGCGCAGGACGACGTATTTCCCGATCGCGAGCATTTCGGCCGCATTTTCTATAACCAAGCGCAATTATCGGCGGCCGGCGTGCCGCAAATTGCGCTCGTCATGGGCTCGTGCACTGCCGGCGGCGCCTATGTGCCGGCCATGTCGGATGAGTCGGTGATTGTCAAAGAACAGGGAACGATCTTTTTGGGTGGGCCGCCGCTGGTGCATGCCGCCACCGGCGAGATCGTCAGCGCCGAGGAATTGGGCGGCGCCGAGGTGCACAGTCGCGTCTCCGGCGTCACCGATCATTACGCGGTCGACGACCGCCATGCTTTGGGGATTGCGCGCCGCATCGTCGGCACGTTGAACCGCTCGAAGCCGGCCGGGCTGGTATTGCGACAGCCGGTCGAGCCGCTCTATCCCGCCGAGGAATTGTATGGCGTGATCCCGCCCGACACCCGCCACCCCTATGATGTGCACGAGATCATCGCCCGCCTTGTCGATGGCAGTGAATTCGACGAGTTCAAACGGCTCTATGGTCCGACACTGGTTTGCGGCTTTGCCCATATCTGGGGCTATCCGGTTGCGATCCTCGCCAATAACGGCATCCTGTTTTCCGAAAGTGCCTTGAAAGCCGCACATTTTATTGAGCTCGCAGCACAGCGCGGCATCCCGCTCGTGTTTTTGCAAAATATCACCGGCTTTATGGTCGGCAGGAAATACGAGGCGGGCGGCATTGCCAAGGACGGCGCCAAAATGGTGACCGCGGTGGCGACCGCCGATATCCCCAAATTTACCGTGATTATCGGCGGCAGCTTTGGGGCCGGCAATTATGGTATGTGCGGGCGAGCCTATGGCCCCCGCTTTTTGTGGATGTGGCCCAATGCTCGCATCTCGGTCATGGGTGGCGAGCAGGCGGCCTCGGTTTTGGCGCAGATCCGCCGCGACACCCGCGAGGCGCGCGGTGAGGTGTGGAGTGCCGACGAGGAGGAGAACTTCAAGGCGCCGATCCGCGCCCAGTACGAAACCCAGGGCCACCCGTATTACGCCAGTGCGCGGCTGTGGGATGATGGGATCGTTGACCCGGCCGACACGCGCATGGTCTTGGCCTTGGCGATCTCGGCAAGCCTCAATACGCCGATCGGCCGGTTCGACGGCGAGCGCGGCCGGTTCGGCGTGTTTCGTATGTGACCGCGACGCAACGAGACCGTCTATTCAGAACGATCGCTTCCTGAGTTGCGAAAGCCACAGCACCGCCAGCACAAGCAGCGACCCGACCAGCGCGGCTAGGATGTCGCGCAGCGAGATCACCACTTTGGCGAGATTGGGGAAAAGCCCAAATGCGCGGAACAGCAGGCCGCCGACGAGAGCGCCAACCAGGCCGACACCAAGGTTTCGGAAGATGCCGAAGCCCTTGCGTTCCCGCTTGATGATCAGCCCGGCGAGGCTGCCTCCGGCGAGGCCAACAATGATCCAGACAGTGAGTTGAGCGATTGACGGCATCAAACTCTCCGGCGTTTGCTGGAACCAAGCCGGTCGGCTCCGGTCCGTAAATCGAATTTTCTCATTCATACCTGTGCAATGATAGCCTAACGTTCTGCGTTATTAGCTGCGGATCAGCAAGCCGTTTTGCGCTGATCGAAATGCGCTACCTTCAGTTGTCTAAATCAAGAGGAGATGGGCTCGTTTCGTCTACAGAACCTATCAGCCAAGCGGGCTCGGGAGAGGAGTGGGCGGGAGCGCGACGATGGTGACTGCACCGCATTATCCGTCACTACTGCAAATCAATACCCGGGTTTGGCTCGAGCGGCTGTCGCGTCAGGCGGGAAAACCCGTCACTCTTGCCAATATCGATGAGGCGACGATCGACCGCTTTACTAAACAGGGGTTCGATTGGATCTGGCTTCTGAGCGTCTGGCAGATCGGTGCTGCCGGCCGCGCCGTATCACGCGCCGATCCACAATTGCGCGCCGCGTTCGCACGGGTTCTGCCTGACTTGGCCGAGAACGACATCTGCGGTTCGGGTTTCGCTATTACCGCATATATCGTAAGTGACGCAATTGGTGGTGAGGCAGCATTGGCGCAGTTCCGTGATAAACTTGCGCGGCGCGGCATCAAATTGATGCTCGACTTTGTGCCGAACCACACCGCACTGGACCATCCTTGGGCAAGGACCCACCCCGATTATTTTGTGCAAGGGGATGCGGCGGCATTGGGCGCTGCCCCGCACAATTATGTGCGGATCGAAAGCGAGCAAGGGCCACGGCTATTGGCGCATGGCCGTGATCCGAATTTTCCGGGCTGGACCGATACCCTCCAGCTGAACTATGCCAATCCGGAGCTGCATCGGCAGCAGATCACGGAATTGACGATCGTCGCCAGCAAATGCGATGGCGTGCGCTGCGATATGGCGATGCTGTTATTGCCGGAAATCTTTGAACGCAGCTGGGGATTGACACCAGAACCGTTCTGGCCACAGGCGATCGCGGCGGTTCGTACGCAATACCCGGGTTTCATGCTCCTGGCCGAAGTTTATTGGGATCTCGAATGGAGATTGCAGCAGCAGGGGTTTGATTATTGCTATGACAAGCGGCTTTATGACCGCTTGCGTGATGGGCACGCGAACCCCGTTCGTGCGCATCTCGCCGCCAGCCTCGACTACCAGAGTAAGCTCGCGCGCTTTCTGGAAAACCATGACGAGCCTCGCGCGGCGGCTGAGTTTTCCTGGCCGCAGCACCGGGCGGCAGCAATCATCACCTATCTGGCGCCCGGTCTGCGCTTTTTCCATCACAGCCAGTGCGAGGGTGCTCGGGTTCGCGTGCCGGTCCAGCTCTGCCGCGGGCCGATCGAGCCGACCGACCCCGAGATCGCCGGTTTCTACCCTCGGCTACTGCAAATACTGAGGGAAACCGCCGCTTTTCGTAGCGGCTCCTGGTCGCAGATCGAGCCGCAACCGGCCGGGCCGGGCAACGGGACGTGGGATTGTTTTGTCGCCTACAGCTGGGCGGGCAAAAACGGCAGCCGCTACGTCGTCATTGTCAATTATGCCGGGAACCAGGCGCAATGCCGCTTGCCGTTGCCATTTCCAGATCTGCGCGGGCGACGGGTGCGTCTGACCGATCTGATCGGAACCGAAATTTATGATCGCGATGGGAGCGAGCTCATCGATCCTGGTCTTTTCATCGATCACGCCCCGTGGCACATCAATGTGTTCGTGCTGCAAAGCACCTGAGAAAGATCAGCTCACTGGCGAAGGTTGATCCGCCCCTTAAAGATCGAAACCGGGCAATCGCAGCCGAGCCAAGCATGTAGCGATCGAACAAGCGTCGAATCAATTTAATTAAAGGGCTTGCGCATGAGAACTTGGCGAGTTGGAGCAGAAAGTCAGATTGAGGATTGAACGTAATGACCACTGAACCGGACTGGCTTACGTGGACGCGCGAACTCCAGGCGATTGCTCAGACCGGTCTGGCCTTTGTTCGCGACCCCTACGACCGCGAGCGCTATGAGGTGCTGCGCGCACTCGCATCGAGGATCATGGCGGCACATACAGGCGTGTCGGCTGAGCGGATCGAAGACTTGTTCAAGGGCGAGACGGGCTACGCGACTCCAAAGGTCGACGTCCGCGGGGCCGTTTTCGACTGTCGAGACCGTTTGCTCATGGTACGCGAGCTGGCAGACGGTGGACGGTGGACGCTGCCGGGAGGCTGGGCGGACGTGAATCTGACCGCGGCCGAAAATGTCGTCAAAGAGGTGCGGGAGGAAAGCGGGCTCGAGGTAAGGGTACGCAAGCTCGCGGCCGTGTGGGACCGAACTCGCCAGGGTCATTCGCCCGGTGTGTTCTCCTGCTGTAAGCTGTTCTATGTCTGCGAAATCGTGGGTGGGGCGGCGGCTACGGGTCTCGAAACATCTGAGATCGGGTGGTTTGCAGAAGGTGAGTTGCCGAATGATCTATCACTCGGTCGGGTCCTGCCGCATCAGCTCCATCGGATGTTCGCGCATGCCCATAATGCTGCGCTTCCGACCGATTTTGATTAGTATTGGGTTTTGCATGTCAAACATCCAATAAGGCTCTGGCAGTCGAAGCGGCCAATTTCTTTGGTTAATACATATTAATTCGAGTCCGCGTAGCTTCGATATGCGTGGGTAAGCACAAATGATGACGGATCTCAGATGAAACCGCGATTTGCCGCATTCGCGATCAAATCGCGGCAAGCCGATCGTAAGCAGCTTTGAGTCGATCGCGGTCGCGGCTGGTATCGGCTTCGCGCTCGCGCTGATCCTCGACGACCTCAGGCTTTGCCTTGGCGAGAAATTGCGGGTTCCCGAGTTTGGCTGCGATCTTTGCAATCTCGCCGTCGAGGCGGCCGATTTCCTTGGCGAGCCGCGCCTTCTCGCGCGCGAGGTCGACAACACCGCCGAGCGGCAGGATCAGCGTTGCCCCCTCGACAACGATCTGGAGGGCCGAACTGGAAGCGAGGGGGCTCCCGGCTTCGGGCTCCACGCGCGCCAACCGCATAAAGTGATCGCGATGACGCTCCAGCCGCTCCCTGGCGATCGATTCGGCATCGCGAACCAATAATGGTATGCGCGCCGCCGGCGGCACATTCATCTCCGCGCGCGCCGCCCGGATCGCCGAGATCCCGGCGACCACCCATTCCATTTCGGCCGCAGCGTCACGATCCGATGCGGTGGGAGCGAATTCGGGCCACCGCGCCGATATCAACAGACCCGCATTGTCACCCGTCAAATTCCGCCACAACTCTTCGGTGATAAACGGCACGATCGGATGCAGCAGGTGCAGGATCTGCCCGAGAACCCAGGCCGTGGTGGCCTGCGTTTCCCTCCGAGCCTGAGCGTCATCGCCCTGCAGGATTGGCTTGGTAAATTCGAGATACCAGTCGCAGAACGTGCCCCATACGAATTGGTAGAGCCGTCCGGCGGCTTCGTCAAAACGATAGGTATCGAGGGACTTGGTCACCGCCGCGGCGCAATCGGCGACAGCCGTCGCAATCCAGCGATTGACGGTCAGCTGCAGCGCCTCGGGGGCAAAGCCTCCCGTCGGAAGACAGCCGTTGATTTGCGCATACCGCGCCGCGTTCCACAGTTTTGTCGCAAAATTGCGGTAGCCTTCGATGCGGCTCTCGGCGAGCTTGATGTCGCGGCCGGGGGCGGCCAGCGCCGCCATTGTAAAGCGCAGCGCGTCGCAGCCATAGCGGTCGATCAGTTCGAGCGGATCGATGATGTTGCCGCGCGACTTCGACATCTTCTGACCGCGCTCGTCGCGCACCAATGCGTGGATATAGACGGTGCAGAACGGCACCTTTTTCATGAAGTGCAGTCCCATCATCATCATCCGGGCGACCCAGAAAAAGATGATATCAAAGCCGGTAATCAAAACATCGCCCGGATAATAGCGGGCGAGTTCCGGGGTCTGCTGCGGCCACCCCAATGTGGAAAACGGCCACAGCGCCGATGAAAACCAGGTATCGAGCACATCCTCGTCGCGATGCAGCTCAACGGGATGTTCATACTTTGCCGTGGCAGCGGCAATTGCTTCGTCTCCGCTCTCGGCGACAAAGACGTCGCCGTCCGGCCCGTACCAGGCGGGAATCTGGTGCCCCCACCACAATTGTCGCGAAATGCACCAAGGCTGAATGTTGCGCAGCCAGTCGAAAAATGTGTTTTCCCATTGCCGCGGGACAAAGCGGGTGCGGCCGTCTTCGACCGCTGCGATCGCCGGGGCCGCAAGCACGCGGGCGTCGCAGAACCATTGATCGGTCAGCCATGGTTCGATCACGACACCGGAACGGTCGTGATGCGGCACCATCAAGACGTGGTCGTCGATCCGGTCGAGACGTCCGGCCGCTTCGAGATCGGCCAATACCTTTTCACGCGCCGCAAAGCGGTCGAGGCCGCGATAGCGTTCGGGCACCGCGTCATTGAGCCGCGCATCGGCATCAAAGATGTTCAGCAGTGCCAATCCGTGGCGCCGGCCGACCTCGAAATCATTGAAATCGTGCGCCGGGGTGATCTTGACCGCGCCGCTGCCGGTCTCCGGGTCGGCATATTCGTCGGCGACGATCGGGATCAGCCTTCCGATAAGCGGCAGCCGAATATGCTTGCCGACGAGATCGGCATAGCGCGCGTCATCGGGATGGACGGCGACACCGGTGTCGCCAAGCATTGTTTCGGGCCGCGTGGTCGCAACCGTGATAAACCTGCCGGGGAGCTCCTCAACCGGATAACGGATGTGCCACAAAGACCCTTTGGTCTCGCGACTCTCGACTTCGAGATCGGAGATCACCGTGTGCATCTCCGGATCCCAGTTGACGAGCCGCTTGTCGCGGTACACCAACCCCTCGCGATAAAGCGCGACAAAGACCCGTCTCACTGCCGCAGCAAGACCCGGATCCATCGTAAAGCGCTCGCGCGACCAGTCGGGTGAGGCGCCGAGCCGCCGCAATTGCCGGGTGATGGTGCCGCCCGATTGCTCCTTCCAACGCCAGACGCGCTCGACAAAGCGCTCGCGGCCGAGATCGCGTTTGCTGCCGCCCTCCTCGTCGATCTGACTGGCAACCACGATCTCGGTGGCGATGCCGGCGTGGTCGGTGCCGGGCTGCCACAGAACGTCACGACCACGCATTCGCTGATAGCGAACCAGAACATCCTGTAACGTGAAGGTCAGCGCATGGCCCATATGCAGGCTGCCGGTCACGTTCGGCGGCGGCATCATGATCGTGAACGGCGTCCGTGCGCTTTCGGGATCGGCGGCAAACGCTCCGGAGGCCTCCCATACCGGGTACCACCGGGCCTCCACCTCGGACGCCTCAAATGTCTTGCTCAACATTTTCGAGCCAAATCCTGATCGGGTCGAACGCGTATTTAACCCGAACGACGCAGCTGTGCCCTGCCAAATGCGCGCCTGGAAAAAGGGAGCGGGCTTGGCGCTTATCGCAACCGGGTCCCGCGCGCGAGACGTTCAATCTCCTGTTGCACGAGCCGCTCGACGATCTCGGGAAGATGATGATCGAGCCAGGTTTGCAGTAAAGGCCGCAAGGCGTCCTGAACAATCTCTTCCAACGTGCGGCCGCCCGCGCCGACGGCCGGACCGCGCTCCGCGTGTTGCGCTCCTGCGATCGCCTCGAGCTGGCTGAAGGCCGCAATCGTGGACTCGGCAGCTGTCGCCGAGACGAGGTTCGCGCGATGCTGATCCGCCGTTGCCCGCACACGCTCCTCGGCAGCCGGGTCCGGTTCGGTTTGCCCAGTGGAGCTTACCGTGGCGCTTGCCGGGGGTGGCTCTGTTGCGGCTTGCGAGCCGAATGGTCTCTGGCCGGCCAATCGCCGAACCGATCCATCCGGCTCGATCGCCTCGGTCAATTCGAGAATATCGGCTTTATCTCTGACCGGGGGCGGAGGATGCGCCATGCGACTATCCTCCTCCATGATGCGACTGATCGAGGCGATGATCTCCTGGATCGATTGTTCAGGCATTGCGGGTGGCACAGCTGGCGGTTTTTCTTCCGACATCGAGGGCGGCGGCCGCAGTTGGTGAAAACCAATCTAACCTAGGCAGATCGGGTTCGACTTTCCAGCGGAAGCTGGCTCGCTCGGGCCGGTGCCTATTCCGATAAGCCGCCGCGAAAGCCTATCGCCTTATATTTTACCTGATTGAAGTGCCGCTCCATGTCGTAGAGCTGAACCGGCAGATGCAGGTCGGAGGCGATCAGCCGGCCGGTAGCGGCAGCGAGGTTGAATTCGGCAAGAGCGGCGTCGTGTTCGGCTGTGATCAGCTGTTGCTGGGTGGTCAGCAATTGCTGGTTCTGGATCAGCACATCGAGGGTGGTGGCTGTGCCAACTAGCGCCTGTTGCTGGACCCCTTCGAGCGCAATCTGCGCGGCTCGGACCGCCGCCGCGAAGGAGGAGATGCTGGCGCGCGCCGCCTTCAGGGTTTCCCAGGCATCGGTCGCGGTCTGCACCGCGGCACGGCGC
>JAFAOB010000346.1 GCA_019238055.1 Alphaproteobacteria bacterium | reverse complement strand
AAATAGGCCCTACCTCAGACCACCTGAGCAGTTACCAAAAAAGAAGTGACGGATCACGGAGAATGATGGCGAGGAAAATGGTGGCTCATTTGGTCGATTGGTGGCTTTGGCGATCAACAGCAGCCGCGGCTTGGCGGGCGGTTTGTGCGGCATAGCTTTTGCCTTTTTCCCGCGCCTTCGGGCTTTCCTGCATTAAGCGGTCAGCGGTGTCGCTTTCGCCGTGACCCCATTGGATCGCCAGAAAGCAGAACCAGTAATCGGCCCGGCTGCGGTCGGGACCGCTGCCGCCGCGGTTGCGTGGTGCGCCATCGAGGCACTTGCTATAGCTCGGCCATTTGTCGGTGCCGCGTGAGAGCGGACGGGCAGGGGAGAGAGGTGCAAATGTCTCCAACGGCGCGACCAAACCCATGCGCTCGAGCTCGTCGGGACTGGTCAGACACCCGGGCTGCGAGTAGCGGATGGTTACTCGCGGGAAATTCGGCACATACTTGTCCTTGAAATTCAAGCTGCCGGCGATCTTGGTGGCGCCGCTGGCATTGAGATCGGCGCCAACGGCGCGTTTTACCCGGCGGGCGAATTCGCGGTCGTGCTCGCCCGGCATTGCAAGCCAGGCCTGATATTTGCCCGGCGAGGTCTGAATGATGATGAAGCTCACCGAGGCGAGATCGATCATTTGCCATGTTCCGAAGCCAAGCCCGCCCGATGAAGTCGTGGCGATCTGGTGATCGTCGGTTGTGAGATCGTCGAGCTGGATGAACCGCACGCCGGAGCCGCGCGGCCGTATCGTGAGATTGAGCCGATCGGCATTCGCAGTGTCGAGCAGGGCAGGGAGCGTGCGGCCGAGATCCGCCGCGCTGATGCCGGCGATATGTATTGCGTCGAGCCAGTCCTCATTGTCGGTATAGGGCAGCGGGCCGCTGAGCGATTGCAGGGCTGCGCGCAAAGAGCGGGGGCGCCGCGGATCACCGCCGCTATTTGTCCAAGTCACGTGAAAGCGTTCAGCGCCGACACTGGCGAAGATGTCGAGCATCCTGCGGGCCTGTGCCAGATGCGTGTCAGTGCCGGTTTCTTCTATGCCCATGCGCGCTCATGTTTCAATACGAATGTTGCAACATGGGCGCGATTCGGCAATGGGCGCCATGCAGGTGCCAAACAAGCCGATCCTCACCGCGATCGTTTGCCTGGCTTGCGTTGACTGCGCCGTTTGACGGTTATTCATTGTCACCATCTGGCGGCATAGCTGGGCTCGCTGTGCCGTCGTTTGGCTCTGCGAGCACGGACTTGCTCCCGTCCTCATGGTGTTGCAGGTTCTGGCAGATGCGCCGCCCGACTTGTTGAATTTCCTCCAACAACGCGGGTGATGCCCGCCAGTATTTGGGTTTCTCGAAGCTAACCTCAGTGCTACCGACAGGCGCCGTCATGAGGGCATGATCTACTGGCGGCATTGGCGTGACAGCCCGGGGTGGTATCACCGTTCCAATCTGCCTGAAACCGCCGCCCGAACTACGCCGTGCTTGCGGTGTAACGATTGGCGTGGCCGAAGCGAGACCAGGTTGTGGTGCCGGTTCCGGCAGCATCGGAGAAGCCGGCGGCGCGGCTTGGACTGTCGGGGGACAGGGGCGAGATGCCGGAAAAGCGCGGCTGCGGGTTGCCATGCGGCCGCGCTGGGCCGCTTCCTCGGCCTGGCGCTCCTTCATGCTGTCCTTGCCCCATGTCTGCTCTTTCAGCCGCCACAGCGTCTTGCCGAGGCACAGGCTGGCTGGGTCTTTCTCGAACTTCTTGACCATACCGCCGAAATAGCCGCCCGCGCTTTTGGTGAAATGCCCCGGCGGTTTTGTCGAGACGATCGCCACGGCGACAGCGGCGTATTCGTCGCCCATGATCCGGCAGGCGTGATACCAGAGGGTGAGGCTGATCCCGAGATCGGCGGTCAGATGGCGGGCCGCCTCAATCAGCGCCGGCCAGCTCTTGTCGTCGGTGCGGGTCGGCATGTAGGGGGCCAATCGCGGGGCCAGCTCCACCAGTGTCGCCGGGGTCACGTTAAGCCGCTCGGGAAACGGATTCCCGTCTCGGGATGATGGTGATCTGGATGCCTTCCCTTCCGGGAACGGTGCGGGGTTAGAAGGAGGAGCCTCGGGCGGGCTACACGCCTCGCTGGCAATTACAGTATGATTTAAATCATTATCTTCTAAGGTTGTAGATGTACTGTGGGTGCTATTTTCCGCACCCATGGGCGCTGTTTCCACAGGTTTAATGAGACCCCTCAACAGCTGCTGGACCTCATTGGCCCGCCGCTGGAGCGCCTCCACGGCCAGCGCAAGCTCATTGGACCGGCGGCACTTGCTGCCGGCTTCGTCCAACTCGTCAGTTTCCTGCAGCAGGCGCCGCAATTCCTCACTATCATGGCCTTGTACCGCCAGTTCCTCGGCTGCCTGGCCAATGGCTCTGCGGGCCAACCTCTTTTGCTGCCGCAGCTTCTTCATGCGGTTGCACTCGATCTGGGCCTCGGCGGCTACCTTCTTGAAATCCTCGTGGCGCTCCATCAGCAGTGACAGATCGAAGCCGAAGGCCTTGGTGATGCGGCCGGTCTTAGGGTCGCGATGGCCATAGCGCCGGCCCTGCGGATCGTCGCGCATGACAAAGATGCCAGCCTCTTGCAGCGCGCGATTGAGGGCCTGCGTTTGCCGGGTGGATAGCCCGAGAAACTCCTCCTGGCGGCGCGCCTCCGGCCAAGCAATGGGCCGGCTGCCTTCCTCCCAATCCTGCGGCTTGGTGAACCGTACCAGCCAGTCGACGAGCTTGTAGGTGTGCGCCGGCAGGCCGAGATAGGGCTCCGCTTCCTTAAAGGCATAAAGGAATTCCAGCGGCTTGGCGGTACCCGCCGGCAATCCCTTGAAGCTGTCGGCCTGGTCGAGCCAAGCTCGCATATCGAGCGTGACCCGCCGGAAACCATTTGCCCGAATCGGCCGGGCAAAACTCCCCTGTGGCGTCTCATGGACGCTATCTGCACTCTCCATCGCTTTCCCCCTTTCAGGTTAGATCGCGACGGGCAAGCCGACCCCGTTAACGGAAACGGTAATTTCCGTTTGACAAGGGCGGCTCTTTTGGCTAGATCGGAGCTGCGATGCTTCCAATCATTGCCTGAAAAGGCCCGTCACGAAGTTTCAAAAGCCAGCCCCGCAAGGCTGGCTTTTGTTTTTTTGACTGTTACTGCTGGGCGGCTTGTCTCCTTTGTTCGAATAATTTCAGCAACTCGCGCGCTGAATTCTCGTGCTCGAGGACCTGGCCACGATTGCGCAGGCCCCGGCGTGTTTTGATATCGTCAATGAGGGCGATTGTTTCGTTGGAAAGCCTGAAAAGCACCTCCTGCTCGCCGGCCTCTGCCAGACGGCGCCGATAGGCACGCAATGCGGTATCAGTTGTCGGCATAGACCCTCCCCCCAAGCTCGGGCATTTCTAGAAATCGGAAAATATGACCCCAGATTGAGCTTGTCGATGATTCGATTTGGTTCAGGTTGATTATGATCGTGAGTGTGCGGAATTTATACGTTTTCGAATCCGGAAATATGTCCGTTTGAGTCGAATTCGTGACGAAATTTTTGTGCTTGTGTGAAAGCGATTCGTGAAATCGGGTAACGCGCGATGTGCGCCGCGGCGGGCATCGCTGCCGCGACGCACGTACGTTTCGAATTGCTGTCTTTAGAGGTCCGGTGTCTCGCGCGATGCAGTTTGCCGCGAAGCGGTACGATCTTCCGCTGGCCGCGAGGGAGCGCGGTCGAGCATGCCAATCGAACCGGTGAACGGGCGCAGCACGACCTCGGTGACGTAGCGGGTGGATCCGTTGGCTTCGTAGCTGCGGTGTTCGAGGGTGCCTTCGACCAGCACGCGGGAGCCCTTTTTGAGATGCGGGACGGTCGCCTCGACCAGCGCCTGGTTCCAGATCACGACCGGATGAAACTGGCTGCGTTCCTGGGGCTTGCCGTCGCGACTTTTCCATGTATCGCTGGTTGCGACTGAGAAGGTGGCGACCCGGTCGCCGCTGTTGAGCGAACGGACTTCAGGATCGCGGGTCAGGCGGCCGAGAAGGGTGACGCGGTTCTGTGTGAATTCAGGCATTATTTCATCTCCCTTAATGATTGATATCATTTTTCTTTGCGCATTCTTTGACTTTTGTCAAAACGCGCGGATGGCATGACTTTATTAAATAAATTCTGGCTGCAAGATGCCATATATATCTTCAGATAACGGCGTTCCCGCCCTGCATCCGATACCGGATGCCTTTATTGACTGTCGGATATTAAACTGGGCCGATTTAGACTTGGCTGCACGCGTACCGGCTTCGCCATTACGACGCTCCTTCGGCCGGCGATAAAAAAAGCTCCGCCACCGGTGAAGGGCAGCGGAGCTTTGCGGGGTGGGGCCTGCGCCTATGCGGGGCCGTTCCCGGCCGGCTTATCGAATCGCCAGCAGGGCAGACCCATCTTCTTTGCCTTGTCGGCCAGGTTGGCTGAGATGCCCGATCCCGGGAACACAATGACGCCGACCGGCAGCATCTCGAGCATGCGGTCGTTGCGCTTGAACGGAGCGGCGCGGCCTTCGCGGGTCCAGTCGGGTTTGAAGACGACCTGGGGAACCTTGCGATTGTCGGCCCAGCAGGCGGCAATGCGCTCGGCGCCCTTGGGGCTGCCGCCGTGCAGCAGCACCATCTCGGGATATTTG
>JAFAOB010000158.1 GCA_019238055.1 Alphaproteobacteria bacterium | reverse complement strand
TCGGGCACGGTGTGCGCCATCGCGACGGCGCGCTCGACGAGTTCGGCAAGCGCCTTTGGCGAGCGGTCACTTGACGACACCACCGCCTGCTGACGGCCGACAAATACCCGCAGCCCGAGATCGTGGCCCTCAGATCGTTCGAGCTTTTCTGTCTTGCCGAGCCGGCGACCATGTGACAGCGAAGTGCCCTCGACAAACACCGCATCGGCGGCGTCCGCCCCCGCGCGGCGTGCACGGCCAATCAGATCCTGCAACAGATCGATCCCATTTCCTGGGTTTTCGCTCATCACGCCTCCAAAATATTCATAATGAGGCATAGAGGCAGTGAAATCTCTCGCTTTTTCGTTCCTGCGAAAGTGGGGCAGAGCAAATGCTCCAACCCTATCCTGGCCCTTCGCTTGCGCCGGGTGGCAGCAAACTTGCTCCTCACTGCCTCACCGCCTCATTGTGGATCTGATTTCCAGATCGGCTTGCCGCTACCGGGCAGGCCGTAATCGGTCCATTTGCGGGTGACCTCGGCGACAATCGCCTCGGCCATGCGGATTGGCCGACCCCAATCCCGCCGCGTTTCGGGCGGGATTTTGCCAGTTGCGTCAAGCCCGATCTTACCGCCCAGCCCCGATTCCGGTGAGGCAAAGTCGAGATAATCGATCGGGGTGTGATCAACGAGGGTGATATCGCGCACCGGATCCATCCGGGTCGAAATCGCCCACATCACCGACTTCCAGTCACGGGCGTCGATGTCGTCATCGACCACGATGACGAATTTTGTGTACATGAATTGACGCAGAAACGACCAAATCCCCATCATCACGCGCTTCGCGTGACCAGGATAGGTTTTGCGGATCGCCACGATCGCGATGCGATACGAGCAGCCTTCGGGCGGCAACCAAAAATCGACGATCTCAGGAAATTGCTGCTGCAGCAGCGGAATGAACACCTCGTTCAAGGCTTCACCGAGGATAGAGGGCTCGTCCGGCGGGCGACCGGTAAAGGTCGACAGATAGATCGGGTGTTGGCGCATTGTAATCGCCGACAAGCGAAAGACCGGAAAGCGCTCGACCGCGTTGTAGTAGCCGGTGTGATCGCCGTAAGGCCCCTCGTCGCCGAACTCGTCGAGCGCAACATGGCCCTCGAGTACGATCTCGGCCTGAGACGGCACCTTTAACGGCACGGTCTTGCAATCGACCAACTCGACGCGGCGGCCGCGCAGCAGGCCCGCGAACTGGTATTCCGACAAGGTGTCGGGGACCGGTGTCACCGCAGCGAGGATCGTCCCTGGATCGGCACCGATGACCGCCGCTGCCGGCAGCGGCTCGCGCCGCTCTACACCCCAGCGGCGGTGGTGCTGCGCGCCACCGCGGTGCGCTAGCCAGCGCATCAGGGTCGTATCGCGCCCGATCACCTGCATGCGGTAGATGCCGAGATTGAAGCCGTCTTCGCGGCGCTCGCCCGGACCCTTGGTGACAACCAATGGCCAAGTGATCAACGGCGCCGGCTCTCCCGGCCAGCAGGTCTGCACCGGCAGTTCGGCAAGGTCGATCTCTGCCCCGCGCAAGACGATCTCGTGGCATGGTGCAGCACCAACCGTGCGCGGCCGCATCGCCATCACATTGCGCAAGAGCGGCAGCATGTCGAGCGCCTCACGCCAGCCGCCGGGTGGTTCCGGCTGCTTTAGAAAGGCGAGGGTTTCGCCGATCTCACGCAACTGATGTGCCTCGCGATCCATGCCCCAGGCAACCCGTTCGACGGTACCGAACAGATTGACCAGAACCGGCATCGAATAGCTGCCACTGCCGCTTCCGACGACGTTCTCGAATAGTGCCGCAGGTCCGCCTTCGGCTAATAGCCGGGTTTGGATTTCGGTCATTTCGAGAAACGGCGAAACCGGTGCAGCGACCCGCGCCAACCGCCCGCTCGCTTCGAGCCGGTCGATAAACTGACGCAGGCTGGCGTAAGGCATAGCCCACTATATGGGCGTGCGATTGAAAGATTGGGAACTGCGTGCGGTGCAGGCGGCTGCGGTAATTGTACGGCAAAGGGCGGCGGGCCGACCTCCGGCCCGATCGGACCCGCCGTCCGGCTTTCGTTTCGGCGTCAGATAATAAAGTCTCAGCGCTGGGTTGAGCTACCGGTGCTCTCGCCCGTTGCTCGGCCTGCCACACCGGTTTCGCCAGCCAGGACCTTTGCTTCCGCAAGATGCTCTTGCAATACCGGAATCATATTTTGTGCAAAGCTCTTAATCATCGGGTTTTGGCCGCCCCGGGCTTCTGTTTGGAAGATCGGGATGGTCTTTTCATGATCGGTGACCTGAGCCTGAGTGTATTCCCGGTCGAATTGCCGGCCGCTCAGTCGTTCGAGCCTTTGTTGCATTTGCTGCTGTTCGGCTGTCAGGGTCGGTTGGACCGGCTGACGTTCCATAGCCATGATGGCTTTGAGCCAGTTGTTGGCCACTATCCCGTGATCGGTATACATCCAGCGGCCGAATTCGCGGATCGCGGGCGTGCCGCCCCTTTCCATGGCAAGCCTTCCGGCATTGGCCTCGGCGAGGCTGCCGGCCCCCGCTTCCTTGACAAAGGTCCGATCCTGCTGGCTCAAGCCCGCTCCCGTAGCCATGGCTTGTCCACTGGTGCCCTGGGTTTCGGTGGTGCCCTGAGCGCCTGCATTCTGGGCCCAGGCCGGTGCGGCAACCAGCAACGCACAGACCGAAGCGGCGGCGAGTAGAGCTTTCATTGGGACAACTCCCGTTGGTTGAAGATGCCGGGCCAACGCCCTCGTCAGAGCTGCCGTTCCATACCGATCAGAGGCGTTCATCACGCGCCGTCAGAGCCGGCAACATCTGCCAGACCACCGTTTCGCGGCTGTCGCAGTCTTCGAGTTCGCGGCTGGTCGGCACCCGATAGCGGGCCCGCTTGACAAGCCCGGTGGCCGGCAGGTAAGCGCGGCCGGGGTCGCCGAGCAGCACGAGAGCGCCGGTGCCGGCGAGAGCCCGCAGCCATGACGTGACCTGCTCAGCCATTTCCCGCTCATAGCAGACGTCGCCCGCAGTGATGATGTCCCAATCAGTATTGACTATGCCGAGGACATCGGCCGTCGTAACCGCGATCTTCAATCTGTTGAGCACTGCATTGAGAGCGATTGCCGCAGCAGCGAAGTGGTCGATCTCGGCGGCGAGCACGCGGCGAGCCCCGGCTTTAGCGGCGGCCAGCGCGACGAGGCCCGACCCTGACCCAAAATCGAGGACGGTGCGTCCGGCAACTGTCTCGGGGTGGTCAAGCAAATAACGCGCGAGCGCCTGTCCGCCGGCCCATGCAAATGCCCAGAACGGTGGCGGCACGGCGCCGCGGGCTAAGCTCTCTTCGCTCGCCTGCCAGATCGGCGTCACCTCGGTCGCGAGACGCAGCTGAAGCTCCGGCACTAGTGGCGGCGCCTCCACCGCCGTATTGCGGCGCACGAAAATCACCGGGTCCATTGCCGCGGCCAGAGCAGGTGGCCGCCGATAATCCCGGCGAGCAGCAGCCATCCGACCATGCGGTTCGAGCGGAATTTGGCGAGACAGTCTGCTGGATCATCGATATCGACGCACCAAGCCTGCCATATGAATTGCAAGCCGGTCAGTGCCAGCCCAGTCCAAAACAGCAACCCCAGCCCG
This sequence comes from Alphaproteobacteria bacterium, assembly GCA_019238055.1. Taxonomy (GTDB): domain Bacteria; phylum Pseudomonadota; class Alphaproteobacteria; order ATCC43930; family CGMCC-115725; genus AP-15. The sequence goes on along the minus strand of JAFAOB010000158.1, from coordinate 3,641 downwards.
ACCGCTTGGCCCGCACCACCCCAAAGGGTCAGAGCCGCGCCATAAAATATAAAGAGCCATGGGCGGGTCTTGTCGCCGAGTGCCAAGGCTGATGATTTGACCCCAATGCGAACATCGTCCTCTTTGTCCTGATGCGCGTAGATCGTGTCGTAGCCGAGTGTCCAGAACACGCCCCCGAGATAGAGCAGGATCGATGGTCGGCCGATGGCACCCGTCGCCGCGGTCCAACCGAGGAGCGCTCCCCAATTGAAATTGAGACCGAGGAAAAGCTGTGGCCAATATGTGATCCGCTTCATAAATGGATAGGTGCCGATCAGTATCAGAACGAGAAATCCAAGCAGAACACTCGCCTGGTTCAGGCTGAACAGCACCGCGGCCCCGATCGCCAATTGCACGATCAGAAAGCATATAGCCTGCGCAATGCTTACAGCACCGCTTGGCAACGGACGCAGCCGGGTGCGTGCGACTTGCCCGTCGTAATGGCGGTCGGCGATGTCGTTCAACGTACAGCCGGCACCTCTCATAACCAGAGCGCCCAGCGCAAACAGCGCCATCAGCATGGGATCGGGCCAGCATCGCGCTGCCAGCGCTATCCCCCACCAACCCGGAAACAGCAGTAGCCACGTCCCGATTGGCCGATCGAGACGCGCCAGCCGGGCATAGGGCCGGACCGCGGCGGGCAAACAGCGCTCCACCCAGTCGTCGGGACGGATATCGCTCGGATCGGGTGCCGCTTTCGGTTCGCTGGCGATGGTATCAACCCCCGGGACAATCGTGCTTTGGGGCATCAGAGGTGCCATCTGTTCGCGTCCAGCAGCCTAATCTAAGCCTTAGATAACAAGGTCCAAGGTTCGTGGTATGAGCGAGCATCCAAAATCGCGGCTTTACCTCTCGCAGTTGCTGACGGAGGGCGTCACCATTGACCTCGCACCGGGACAGGCTCATCGCTTGCGAGTGGTGCTGCGGCTCGGGCCGGGAGCACCGGTTGCAGGTTTCAACACCCGCGATGGAGAATGGTTGTGCCGCATCGACGAAGCCGGCCGCAACCGGACTTTGCTGATTGTCGGACGGCGCCTGCGTCCCCCCGAGGTCGATGGCGATCTGTGGCTGTTGTTCGCCCCGATCAAACGCGCCCGACTCGACTGGCTCGTCGAAAAAGCGACCGAACTCGGAGTGACGGAATTGCTTCCGATATGGACCCGACACACGCAGGCGGAGCGGCTCAATCTCGATCGACTGCACGCGCACGCTGTTGCCGCCGCTGAGCAATGCGAGCGCCTTTCGGTGCCGAAGCTGCACGCCTCCCAGCCACTCGAAGCGGTTCTCGCCGGGTGGCGGCACGAACGCCGTCTCTTTGTCTGCGACGAGACCGGCGCCGGGGTCGCGATCGCTGACGCTGTGGCACAGTTTAACCCAACCCCGTCGGCGCTGCTCATCGGCCCCGAAGGCGGCCTTGCCAAAAGCGAGCTTGATTCTCTGAGAGAATTCACTTTTGTTACCCGCGTCGGGCTAGGACCGAGGGTGCTGCGCGCCGACACCGCTGCGCTCGCAGCGCTGTCGGTGTTTCAAGCGATCTCCGGCGACTGGCATCGCCCCCGGTCGCTTTGACCGGGCCCGCCGCTTGCCATGTAATCGGGGCTGGCGCCATCTGTGGGCTGCCTCTTGCTGGAGTTTCGCCGAGTATGACGACGATGCCGAGCACGCCCGGAGAACCGATTACCGACAAACGTCAGCTTGTCGAATATCTCGAAGCCGGATCCAAACCGCCATCGGCATGGCGCATCGGCACCGAGCATGAAAAATTCGTCTTTCGGCGCAGCGATCTGCGCCGGGTCCCGTACGAGGGGCCCGACGGTATTGCGGCCTTGCTGCAAGGAATGTTGCGCTTTGGCTGGAAGCCGGTCGTCGAAAACGGGAATACGGTCGCTTTGACGAACGATGCGCAGTGTTCGATCACGCTGGAACCTGGCGGCCAGTTCGAATTGAGTGGCGCGCCGCTCGAAACCCTGCATCAGACCTGCGACGAGGTTCATGAACATTTGCGTCAGGTGCGAGAAGTCTGCGACGAGTTGGGGCTCGGTATGCTCGGACTTGGGTTCGACCCAAAATGGCGGCGTGAGGACATCTCGTGGATGCCAAAAGCACGCTATCGCATCATGCGCGAGTATATGCCCAAAAAAGGCCGGCTCGGTCTCGATATGATGTTGCGTACCTGCACAGTGCAGACCAACCTCGATTACCAATCCGAAGCGGATATGATCAAAAAGTTCCGCGTCAGCCTGGCGCTGCAACCGCTGGCGGTTGCATTGTTCGCCAATTCCCCTTTTGTCGAAGGCAGACCGGCGGGTTATCTCAGCGCACGCAGCCGGGTTTGGACAGATACCGACCCCGACCGCTGCGGCACCCTGCCGTTTGTCTTTGAACCCGGTTTCGGCTTTGAGAGATATGTCGACTACATGCTCGATGTTCCGATGTATTTTGTCTATCGCGACGGGCGATACATCGACGCGAGCGGGCTCTCATTTCGCGATTTCCTCGCGGGCCGGCTCGCGGTATTACCCGGCGAACTCCCGCGCCTTGGTGATTGGACCGACCATCTGACGACGGCATTTCCCGAGGTCCGGCTGAAAACGTTTCTCGAAATGCGCGGTGCCGATGGCGGCCCGTGGCGGCGGCTGTGCGCATTGCCGGCATTGTGGGTCGGCATATTGTACGATGCGACGGCGCTCGACGCGGCATGGGAGCTGGTCGCCGATTGGACCAAAGCGGAACGTGAGGGGATGCGCCGCGACGTGCCGCGGCTGGCGCTGGCAACGCCGTTGCGCACCCGCACCCTGCGCGATGTAGCCCTTGAAGTGCTCGAAATTGCCCGCGAAGGGCTCCATCGCCGTGCTCGCCGCAGCACCTTCGGCGAGGACGAGACGTACTTTCTTGATCCGTTGTTCGCGATCGCCGGGTCAGGCCGCGCGCCGGCTGAAGAATTACTCGATGATTTTCGGACTCGCTGGCGCGGCCAAATCGACCCGGTCTTTACCGACTACGCTTATTGAAATCACACCGGCGCCCGAACTGCCGAGCGTCAATCCGGCAACGCCCACGACAGGGCGAGCATGAGCGCCGGTGCCGTAGGCCTTCATCCGAACGGGTCGGGTTAGGCGCGTGGTGGGGTGTGTTTGGCGAGGAAGTCCTTAACCCGAGCTTTGGCAGCGGTAAGAGCCGCGCCCGTCTTCCATTCCGCTACAAATTCGCAGTTCGGGATCAATTTCGAGAGTTCCTCCGAGATCGGGTAGGGGTGCGCCTCATCGTTGCCGGCGAGCACGAGACAGGGAGTCTTAATCGTCTTCACGAACTCGCGGTCGGCGCAATAAACAAATCCCGGTGCATAAAGATTGTGGCAGAACGTGTCGAGCACTTGCGGTGTCGCCTCCGGGTGGTCGTTCAGCGTCTCGGCCCAGGCGTTGAACCGGGCGGGACGGCCGGGCGCCATCGCGCCAACGCGGCCGATCGGCTGAGCCAGCACCGCCGACTGCACGCGCTCGGGGTGATGCTTGAGCATGTTGATGATGAAAGACCCGCCGATGCATTGGCCGTAGAGATGGCACTTGTCGATACGCAGATGATCGAGCAGAGCGATATGGTCG
>JAFAOB010000063.1 GCA_019238055.1 Alphaproteobacteria bacterium | reverse complement strand
CAATCATAGTGGTGAGGGTAATCACCTTGGTCCATCCCTAGCATTCCGCGGCATCGACAATGTATCCTATTATCGGTTGGACTCGAACCGACGATATTACCAGGACTTTACCGGCACTGGGAATACACTGAACCTTGATCATCCGCGGGTGTTGGCGCTGGTGATGGATTCGCTGCGCTACTGGGCGACGGAGATGCACGTCGACGGCTTCCGTTTTGATCTCGCCCCGGCGTTGGCGCGCGAGAACGGCGAATATGGCCAGGGCAGCGCGTTCTTCGACGCAGTGCGGCAGGATCCGGTAATGGCCGGTCTGAAGCTAATCGCCGAACCCTGGGATCTCGGCCCGTACGGTTATCAACTCGGTAATTTCCCACCCGGCTGGGCCGAGGGGAACGCGCAGTATCGCGACACACTGCGCCGCTTTTGGAAAGGTGATCATGGTCTTGTTGCTGATGTAGCCTCACGTGTCGCGGGTTCGTCGGATATTTTTGGGTATCGTGGCCGCCGTCCGTGGGCCAGCATCAATTTTGTCACGGCCCATGACGGCTTCACCTTACAGGATCTCGTCAGCTATAATAGCAAGCACAACGAGAACAATGGCGAGGGCAATCGCGACGGTCACAATGCCAATTTCAGCTGGAATTGTGGGACCGAAGGCCCAACGGATAACCCCGAGATCACGGCCCTGCGCGACCGGCAGAAGCGTAACTTGCTCGCTAGTCTATTGGTGTCGTTGGGCGTACCGATGCTTCTCGCCGGCGACGAGCTGGGCCGCACGCAGCTGGGCAACAACAACGCGTATTGCCATGATAATGAACTTTCATGGACTGAATGGGAAGATATCCGCCCGGAAGATCAAGAGCTGCGGCGTTTCGTCAGCTATCTGATCCATTTACGCCGTCGACATCGTGTTTTCTCGCGCCCACGGTTTTTTCGCGGCGAGGTGCTGTCCGAAGCTGGTGTTAAAGATATCACTTGGTTCACGCCGGCGGGCGAGGAGAATAAGGCGGAGGATTGGAACAACCCGCTCGCTTTGTCGCTCGGCTACGTGTTGAGTGGTGCTGCCGGCGAATTCTTCACGCCGGGCGGCAGGCGCGATATCGACGAGAGTTTTCTCGTCATGATGAACGCGTATTACGGCGATCTCGACTTTCACTTCCCGCAATTGACCGCGCCGATGGCCTGGGAGGCGCTCGTCGATACCTCCCGACCAACTGGGCGGGTCGAAAATGGAGGGATCTATGCACCGGGCGAGCTTTATCGGATGCGGGCGCATTCTTTTGCGTTATTCATCAACCGTGCGCCGCGCCGTGAGCTCGCCGTGACTAAGCCTGAGGCCGCGCGGGAGCCGGAACCCGAGATTGCCGCGCTATTGCCGGACTTCGGCGAAGCCGGCGAAGCGCAGCATCGGCTGCGGCTCGTTGCCGATGATCCCGAATTGGAGGACGACGATGAAGCGCCGCTATAGGACCCCGTTTGGCGCTGAAGTGGATCGCGACGGAGTGCGCTTTCGGCTCTGGGCGCCACGCGCCGCCCGTGTATCGTTGCACCTCGAAGTTGATCCTGCGGTCGAACTCCCGATGGAGAGGAAGACCGATGGGACATTCATCCTGACCACCGCAGTGGCCCAGCCGGGGACACGTTATCGCTATCTGGTAGACGGGAATCGCTATCCTGATCCTGCATCGCGCCGGCAGCCCAATGGAGTTCACGGACCGAGCGAGGTTGTCGATCCCTTGGCTTATGACTGGAGCGACCAGCATTGGCCCGGCCGCCCGTGGGAACAAAGCGTTCTCTACGAATTGCATCTCGGCACATTTTCCGAAAGCGGTGATTTCGTCGGTGCCTTGGGCCATCTCGATTATCTGTGCCGGCTCGGCATCACCGCTGTCGAATTGATGCCAATCGCAGAATTCCCGGGCGGGCGGAATTGGGGGTATGACGGCACATTTCCCTATGCTCCGTCGTCGCGCTACGGCCGTCCCGAGGAACTGAAGTCCCTGATTGAGGCCTGCCATGCTCGCGGCCTCGCCGTGCTGCTTGACGTCGTCTACAATCATTTTGGGCCGGAGGGAAATTACTTGCCGGCGGTGGCACCCGATTTCTTCACGGAGCGCCATCACACGCCATGGGGAGCTGCGATCGATTTTTCCGGTCCGCACAGTCGGGCGGTGCGTGAGTTCTTTATCCACAATGCGCTCTATTGGCTTGAGGAGTATCATTTTGATGGACTGCGGTTCGATGCTGTTCACGCGATCTTCGACGATACTGTGCCAGATATCAT
>JAFAOB010000052.1 GCA_019238055.1 Alphaproteobacteria bacterium | reverse complement strand
AGCACGACGAGCGGCCCCGTCCCTGCTTCGGCCACATGCATGCGAATGCCGTTCGTCTCGATCGTGCGGTGCGTCAATTCGGTCATCGCACTCCTCCACTGGCGGCCGGCGGGCGCCGCTCGGCTGTCAGACCGGCGTCTCGCCCTTCAGCATCAGGCGGTAGAGATAGCGCCGCTCATTCATGTCGTAATCGGGATTGGCCTTATGAATGACGCTGCGATTGTCCCAGATCACAAAATCGCCGTGGCGCCACTGATGGCGATATTCGTATTTGGTCTGGATTGCGTGCGCCATCAGCTCGGCGACGAGATCGAGCGCCGCGTCATCTTTCATGCCGACAATGCCCTCGATCCGCACCGGGTTCAGATAAAGCGCCTTGCGGCCGTTTTCGGGATGGGTGCGAACCAGCGGATGGATGCCCGGCGGCGGCACCTTTTGGGCGCTGTCCGCGCTGAGCGGCCGGAGTTCGCGCGGGCTGAATTTGCTCAGATAAACGTGAATCGCCTTGCGGCCGTCGATCCGTTCCTTGGTCTCGGCCGGCAGTTCGTCATAAGCGAGGTGCATGTTGACGTATTGCGTGTCGCCGCCATAGCTCGGCAACGACACCGGAAACAGCATCGTCGCTTTGGGCGGGACCGGGTGATTGGAATGATCGGTATGGAAGGTTTCGCCCGAGATGTAACGCTTGCCCGGCACCGCCTGCTCATTTGAGACATAATATATCTCAGGATAGCCGGGCACGTGCATCTCGCGCTTGTCGTGCTGGAACAGATCGCCAAAGATCCGGGCGGCGGCGATGAATTGCGGCGGCGTGAATTGCTGGCCGCGGATCACCAGCACATGATGATCGGCAAAGGCGCGGTTCAGCGCGACACGGGTTTCGTCGTCAACGCCTCGGTTTAGGTCGAGCCCGTCGATTTCGGCGCCGGTGTGCGGGGTCAGCCGGGTGATCGTGTAGTCCATCCGTAGTCCTTTCTTTTTCGTTCGCCCGGGGCCGGGTCAGTATGGCGGCCGCGAGCCGGGTTTTGCAATCCTCACCGGCCGCGCTGCGGTGCGCAGCGGGAACCGGCGCGTCGCCGCACGGATTACCAAGTTCGTAGACTGCCTCGATTTCGCGACGATGCGTAGCGAGACCTGCCCCGCTATTCTCGATCGCAATGACATTGCGACAATCGGACTTCGCCTCGCCTTGCCGCTGACGATCGACCCATATAAGGAGAACCGGGCGACTGGCGCGTTTATTGTCATCGATCGGGACGGCAACGCCACGGTCGCGGCCGGGATATTCGCACGTGTCCCGCAAAGCTGCGCGCCGTCGAACGTCACCAATTGCCCGGCGTGATCGCAGGTGGCTTGGCGGGGTTCGCGCGACCCCGGTCTAATTAAAGACGGGAGGATGACCGGCCGATGAACGTCGTTTCTTCGCTCGATCCGCTCTACATACTTTCCGGATTTTTTGTCGGAGGTTTGGTCGGAATGACCGGCGTCGGCGGCGGCTCGCTGATGACGCCGGTGCTGATATTGCTGTTCGGCATTCATCCGGTCACCGCAGTCGGAACCGACCTGCTTTACGCCGCGGCAACCAAGACCGCCGGCACTCTGGTTCACGGCTTGGTTGGAACGATCGACTGGCGGATTGTCGGGCTGCTGACCTCGGGCAGCTTACCAATGGCGATATTGACCGTCGTCGCCTTGTGGTGGTGGCACGCAAGCGGTGGTCACACCGCCCACGTGATCGAGCTTGTGCTGGGGGTGGCCTTGCTCGCGACGGCGGTGGCGCTGGTCTTTCGCGCCCGGCTGATCGCGAGCCTCGCGGTCCGCGCCGAGCGAGTGGGCGGGCGGTGGACCGCGGCCTTGACTGTGCTGACCGGGATGGCGCTTGGTGTGTTGGTGTCGCTGACCTCGGTCGGCGCCGGGGCGCTTGGCGTCACAGCGCTTGTTCTTCTGTACCCGCGACTGCCGGTGCCGCGCATCGTCGGCTCCGACATCGTGCATGCGGTGCCGTTGACCCTGGTCGGCGGCATCAGCCACTGGCTCGCCGGCTCTGTCAACGGGCCAATCCTGCTGTCGCTGTTGATTGGTTCGCTGCCCGGCATCGTCACGGGAAGCTATGCGACATCCTATGTTCCCGAACGCGTCCTGCGGCTGACCCTTGCCGCAGTGCTGGTGGTCGTCGGCGGCAAATTGGTATGGTGAAGACGGCCGGACAACGACCACCTCCCATAGCGCTCTGCCGCAGGCATCCGCCCCGCGCGCGATTGGTGTATTCGGGAACTCAGGCCGAGGACAGCGGTCCGTGATCATCGCAGTGATCGCCATGCGGGTGGTGCAGATGATCGCCGACGCGATAATCGACATGGTCGCCGTGGGGCACAGCCTCGTGACCGCAGCCCGGACCATGCACATGACCGGTGTCGTGACCGCCGCAGCGATGGTCGGCGGTGCAAACATCCGGGTTCGCGGCCGATACCTCGATCACATGCTCGTCGATGTGCCCTTCATGTGGATGGTGCAGATGGCCGTCATGCAGATAGTCGACATGCTCTTCGTGGCGCACGGCCTGGTGTCCGCAGCCGGGACCGTGTTGGTGCGAATGTTCGGCGTGTTGTGGGGCGGAGCAGGTGTCAGTCATTGGTTCGCGTCCTTTCCGTGCCCGGGACCCGCCGGGACCGCGGTAACGCCCTCGGCCGCATGGTCGATCGCATTATGGATCAAACGCAGCACGTGGTCGTCGGCGAGCGCGTAAAAGACGTGCTTGGCCTCACGCCGGCGCTTGACGAGGCGCGCCGCATGGAGCGTCCGCAAGCGGGCCGAGACGGTCGTTATCTTCTCGTCTTCCTCTTTGGCGATCTCCGAGACGCACGCCTCGCCGGTGGCGAGCCGCAACAACAGCCGAAGCCGCTCGGGATCTCCGATCGCGCGAAACAGCGCCGCGGCGATTTCGGTCTGTTCCCGGGGCGGTAGACGGGCCCGATCGCGCGGCGGATGCTCACCGTGCGCGTGGCTATATTGCCGACTTGTTTGCACGCTGCATCAATCCATCTACCGATAGAATGTAGGGCTCGGATGGCCGGCGCGCAAGACCTGAAACTCTTATGTCTCGATCAGTTTGAGTGGCTCTCCGTCGACCGTTCGATCAGGCGATCAAGTTCATCGACATACCGATACACCGCCGGCGACGAGCTCTTTGCGGGCGCAAAAAGAACAGGCATCGCGTCGGCAGCGATAAAGGGCCATTCGCGGATAATCGGGGCGAGTGATCGGATTCGAACCAGCGACTCCAGACCACAATCTCCCTAAAACCCATTTCTAGACGCTGCATTACAGTGCTCATAAGCTATCCACGGCGCTACTACCCAGGAGACGTCTGGATGCCGTCCTCGCAAGACCCGCAGGTTATCTCGGAGGGCATCCAGAAACGTCGGAAGCCGCAACGAATGAAGTTCACTCAAGCCGCGGTCGACGGACTGGCAAGGCCGGCAACGGGTCGGTTCGAGGTCTGGGACACGTTGTTGCCTGGGTTTGGCATGCGGGTCTCCGAAACCGGCTTGAAGACCTGGCAGGCTTTCTATCGCGTCAACGGCAAGATGGCCCGCGAGAAGCTCGGCACCTTCGCGCAGATCCCCAACGTCGCCGATGCCCGCGCGCGTGCGCGCGAGCATGATCCGAGCCAAGGACGGCACCAACCCGGTCGGGCAGAAACGCCAGGTTGAGGAGGAGCGGAAGCGCCGGGCCGAAGTCGAGGAGGCCCGCAAGCGGAACACCCTTGCCGTTGTCCTCGACCGCTACCTGGCTGAACGTTCGACCATTAACAAGAGGGGAAAGCCGCTGGCGAGCGAGTATCTCGCCGAGATCAGGCGAGCGTTGACCAAGGATGTGGCGTCGTCAAAGCTGGGCGCCACACCGATCACCGAGGTCGATGGCAAGGCAATAAGGCGCTGGTCCGCGGTATCGCCAAGAAGCGGCCGGCGCACGCCAATCATGTGCCGACTTATTTGACGACGGCGCTGCACTGGGCAGTGGACGAGGACATCATCGAGAAGAACCCGGCTGTGGGTGTCCCGGCGCCGGCGCCGAGGACTGAACGCGACCGGGTGCTCGATGACGATGAAATCCGGCTCTTTTGGCAGGCATGTGATCGGATCTCGTGGCCGTTCGGGCTATTGTTCCAGTTGTTGCTATTGCTCGGCCCGCGCCGTGACGAGCTTGCGCACGCGATCTGGCGCGAATTCAAATTCGATGAAGGCACGGGGACTGGGATTTGGAGCTTGCCGAGTGGTCGGAGCAAGAACGGCCAAGCGCACATTACCCACCTGGCACCGTTCGCGGTCGAGATCATTGACAAGCTGCCCGAGGTCGCCAATCCGCAAAACTACGTGTTCTGTCACGCGCGCGGCAATGGCGGCCCGGTCATTGGCTTTGGGCACGCGGCGCAGCGGGTCAGAAAGAAAATGCAAGAGCTCGCCGCGGAAGAGGGGCGGACGGAGATCGAGCACTTTACGCTGCACGATCTGCGCCGATCATGCGCGAGTGGCATGGCGGCAATTGGCATCGCCCCGCACATCATCGACAAGATTTTGAACCATTCGACCGGCCAGATCCGCGGCGTTGCCGCGACCTACAAGAGGTATTCCTACCTGGAGGAGCGCAAAGAGGCGCTTGAGAAGTGGGCCCAATACGTCAAAAGCCTGGTCGCGCCGCCGCCTATCGAGAAAGCGCTGGCGGCCGAGAAAGCGCGGGCAATATCCTCCAATGTCGTCAAGCTGCGCCGCTGAGATTATATTCGGCTTGGCGCAGCCAGGTAGGCTCTTCGAACGCTCAGACCGGCCCGGACTGCCGCGCCGACGATCCTGCAGAAGTATTATGCAAGGGATGTATTGCTGGAAACGGAACTCGAAGTTGCGTCAGGTCTTTTGAACCACACGGACCTTTGGTGCCGCAAGCCATCATAAATTTCACTCCGACGCACGATCGCCGCAGCCGTGCCACGTTCTGCGGGTGTGTCTTGGCCAGCGCGCATAGCGCGCCCGTCGCAGGCCGAGTGTGCAGGCCGCTTGCGCAATCGCGCTCTCGGGGCGTGCCCGCCTCGCTGCGCGGAGAAGATGTCATCACTGATCAGGATTGCGTAACCCCGGACGAGATCAGGCGCGAGGCATTCTATAATGATTTTCTATCTCCACTGGGATTTCAGTGGTTTGCCGGGGTTGGATTCTGGGCAGGTGCGGCGCTGTGGGGGCTTTCCATCCAGAGAACGATCCGCGAGGGTCCGTTTCGCCAGAAGATAAACGCATTCTGGCCGAGCTTTCGCCGAAGCTGACCGAGGCCGCCACTTTGTCGGCAGCGGTCGGGCGATCGGTGTTGGCGAGCGGCATGATGCTCGAAATCGAGGCCTACAACCGCATGGTCCCGACCGAAGATCGCCGCGAGGGCATCGCCTCGTTCAACGAAAAGCGCAAACCCCAGTTTAAGGGACGGTGAAGGCGCAGGAAATGCAGCAGGAGCGCGGATGGGCCTGATTGCGTTGATATCACAATCGGTGTAGTCTGATTGCATGGGACAGATCGTCATCCGAAATTTGGACGACGCGGTGCTGGCGGCATTGCGCGAGCGCGCCGCGCGATCCGGGACCTCGATGGAGGAGCAGGCTCGCCGGGCGCTGGCCAAAGCGGTCGGCCTCGATCGCGAGACGGCGGTGCAGAAGCTCGACGAAATCCGCGCTGCCATCGGCCGGCTCCGGGGTGCATCGATCGTCTCGGATCTGCGGCGCGACCGTCGCCGCGATGAGCCGTGAGTGTCATTATCGATGCCAGTGTCACGCTCAAATGGGTCATCGAGGAGGATGGATCGGAGGCCGCCAGAGCGTTGCTGAGCGGGGAGGCTCTGGCGGCGCCCGACCTGATGATCGTCGAATGCGCCAATGTGTTGTGGGTGAAAGCGCGGCGCGGTCTGATCAGCCGGGAATTGGCGGCCGCAGCACTTGCAGCGATCCTTGCAGCACCGATCGATTTGTTGCCGGCAGCGGGTTATGCCGCCGCAGCGCAGTCGATCGCCTTTGATCTCGACCAGACCGTCTATGACAGCCTCTATCTGGCCGCTGCCCTTGCCGAACGCGCCACCCTGTTCACCGCCGACGCTGCGTTCGTTGGAGCCGCCGCGCGCCACGATCTCTACCGGCCCAGGGTAAGGCTGCTCGGCGCGGCCTAACGCGCTTTTTTAGAACGGCTTAACTGCCTGTTTCGATGCAGGCGCGGGCGTCGGTCGTGATGGGCTTCGCGAATTGCTCAGCCGATCCTACGTACTTATGGTCGTCATCACCGGGCTCGTCCCGGTGATCCACGCCTTCCCGGCGCCGATCGCATCGCGTGGATGGCCGGAACAAGTCCGGCCATGACGATCAGAGGTGGTTTCAATATGATCTATGTACCTGTTTCGGGTTGTTGGAACGCTCAGCCCGGCAGCCCTGGGCCTAGCCCTACAGTTGCATTCTGATTGAGCCCTGCCTATCTCTCCCGTGGTCGGGAGTGTTTAGATGAGTGGCGTATCGATCGAGACGACGCTGGAATTATGGGCGTCATCGTTGCGGGAGGTGAAAGCGCGGATGCGGCCTCT
>JAFAOB010000050.1 GCA_019238055.1 Alphaproteobacteria bacterium | reverse complement strand
TCGATCAAATCGAGCTTGCCGTGGTGCTGCCAGAGCGCCATCGGCTCGCGCTCAACGAGGCGGACATAGATCGTATCGGGAAACCGACGCTCGATGACCGCGGACCGCACCCATGGCAGGCTTTCGAGCTGCTGCTTGGCGCGTGCCGGATCGACTGCCAGAAGCGGGGTGCCCGGTCGGGCACTCAGCGCTTCAAGGATCGTGTCCCGGTCGGTCGTAGCGCGGCCTTCGACACGGATATCGGCGACGCGCAAGCCGAGTGTGGCGGTCGTCTGCAGCAGATAGGTCGAGGCGCGCGCGAGAAGCGCTTTCCCATTCCCCACGTGCTTGATGTTCAGCGCCGCTACGGCGGCTGCAGTCACCAGCAGCAACAGGCCGATCCATATCGCCCCGCGCCGCAATCGCGCCGGCACATTGCGGTGCGCGTGCTGTTTTACGGCTGTTATCCCCCGCACGCGGCGTGCTCCACGATCCAGACCACAAGTTCGTCAAACCCGATACCTGCGTTGCGGGCGATATCGGGCACCAGCGAAGTTGGCGTCATACCCGGCTGGGTGTTGACCTCCAGCAAATAAAGCCGACCATCGCCATCGCGGGTGTCATCATAGCGCAGATCGGCCCGGCTGACGCCGCGGCAGCCAAGTATCGTATGGGCGCGCCAGCCGATCTCAAGCGCTGCGTCATAGATGAGCCGTGGAACCGGCGCCGGGATCAAGTGGTCCGAGCCGCCCTCGGCGTATTTTGCGGTGTAGTCGTAAAAGGTGCCGCGCGGGACGATCTCGCATACACCGAGCGCGCGATCGCCCATCACGGCAACGGTCAACTCACGGCCCGGAACAAAGCGCTCGACCATAATCTCGTCTCCGAAGTCCCAGCAGGAGACATCCTCGCGCCAGGAATTGTCACCGATCCTGACGATCCGGACACCGACGCTTGATCCCTGATTGGTCGGCTTGACGACAAACGGAGCCGGCATCGGGTCGTCGTGGACGAGATCTTCGGGAGTGGTGACGGCGCCCTCGACAATCGGCAGCCCGGCTGCGCGAAACAGGAGCTTCGCGGTCGGCTTGTGCATCGCCAGAGCCGAGGCCAGCACTCCCGAATGCGTGTAGGGGATGTGCAGCATCTCCAACACCGCCTGAATTGTGCCATCTTCGCCGCCGACACCGTGCAGCGCGTTGAAGATCACGTCCGGGCGCGGTTCGAGCGCCCTCAAGAGCGCCGGCAGGTCGGGGCCGACATCAATCGGCCTGACACGATAGCCATGGTCGATCAGCGCTTTGGCGCATTCCCGTCCGCTTGACAGCGAGACCTCGCGCTCAGGCGACCAGCCGCCCATCAACAATGCGACGGTTTTGCTCATTCTGCGCGCTCTTCAGGCGATGCGACGACCGGCTCGAACCCAGACAGCGGACGCCCGACCCGGCGGATCTCCCATTCGAGAAGGATCCCTGAATTCGCAAAAACGCGCCGCCGTACCTCTTCGCCCAGACCCTCGAGATCGGCGGCGCTGGCCTCGCCGGTATTGATCAGAAAATTCGCGTGCTTGGGCGACACCATCGCAGCACCTCGCCGCAGACCGCGACAGCCGGCAGCATCGATCAGCCGCCACGCCGAATTACCCGGCGGGTTTTTAAAGGTGGAGCCGCCGGTGCGGGTGCGAATCGGCTGGGTCGCCTCGCGGGCCGCGCGAATCTCGGCCATCCGCTGCGCGATCGATCGAGGGTCGTCCGCACTGCCGCGAAGCTGTGCGGCGACAAAGATAAAATCGGTATCGATCCCGCAATGCCGGTAGGAGAAGCCCATTTCCGGCGCGTCGATGACATGCTCAAGGCCACGGCGATCGATCGCGATCGCGGAAACCAATAGATCCGCGATTGCGTGACCGTAAGCCCCGGCATTCATCCGTAATCCTCCGCCGATCGTACCGGGAATGCCGCTGAGAAATTCGAGCCCGGCAATGCCTGCTTTGGCCGCGAATTGTGCGATGTTCAGCTGCAAGACCGCAGCGTCGGCGAGGATCGCCTCACCCTTGACGGCAACGCCGAGAAACCCTCGGCCAAGGCGGATTGTGACCCCCGGGATCCCGCCGTCCCGCACCAGGATATTGGCACCGCCACCAATGACAGTGATCGGAAATTCCTCAGGCAGAGCCGCGAGAACACCGGCGAGGTCTTTGCGATCGGCAGGCTGGAACAGCAATTCCGCCGTGCCGCCGACGCCAAACCAGGTATGCCGGCCGACTGGTGCATCCTCGAGGAGCGCACCGCGCACGCGTGGCAGCGCGAACTGTGACATCGCACGAAGCGCAGCCGGAAATGACCTCACCGGGCAGCCCTCTGCCATTGCAATGCCGCGAGCTCGCTTGGCAAGTTATTGGCCCAGCCGGTGATCGAACCGGCGCCAAGACAGACCACCATATCGCCGGGCTGCGCCAGTTCGGCGATCTGCGGCGCCAGTTCGGCGGGGTCGGTGAGCACGCGCGCATTGCGGTGGCCGTGCTCGATCAGCCCGGCGACGATGGTCTCGCGCGTTATGCCCTCGATCGGCTCTTCGCCGGCGGCATAGATATCAGCGACAAAGGCGATATCGGCGTCGTTAAAGCAGGTGCAAAAATCATCGAATAGATGGGAGACCCGGGTGTAGCGATGCGGCTGCACGACCGCGATCACCTTGCCCGACACGATGGCGCGGGCCGCCTTCAGGACCGCTGCAATCTCGACCGGATGGTGCCCGTAATCGTCGATGATCGGGACCCCGTTCCATTCGCCGGTTTTGGTAAAGCGCCGTTTGACGCCTCTGAAATTGCGCAGCGCGGTGCGCAAAGCGTCGTCACCAAGCCCCAGCGCTTCGGATACGGCTGCGGCAGCGAGAGAATTTTGGACATTGTGGCGGCCGAACATCGGCAAATACAGATCCGGGATGATCCGTCCGCGCTCGGATGTGGCATCGGCAATCACGATGTCATAGCGTGCACCGTCGCGCCCGAGCCGCAAATCGGTCGCACGGATATCGGCCTGCGGGCTTATCCCATAGGTCAGGACGCGGCGATCGGAAAGTTTGGGAATCATCCCCTGCACGACCGGATGGTCGATGCACAGCGCCGCAAAGCCGTAAAACGGGATATTGCCGACAAAGCTCTCGAAGGCCTGCCGCAGCACGTCGAAATTGCCGTAAAAATCGAGATGCTCGGGGTCGATATTGGTGACGACCGCGACCGTCGCCGGCAGCCGGGTAAATGTGCCGTCGCTTTCGTCGGCCTCGACCACCATCCAATCGCCGGCGCCGAGCCGGGTGTTGGTTCCATAAGCATTGATGATGCCGCCGTTGATCACGGTCGGATCGAGCTGGGCGGTTTCGAGCAATGCCCCGATCATCGAGGTGGTCGTCGTTTTGCCGTGTGTCCCGGCGACCGCCAATGACCATTTCAGTCGCATCAGCTCGCCGAGCATTTCGGCACGCCTGACCACCGGCAGCCGGCGGGCGCGGGCGGCGATGATCTCGGGATTGTCGGCGTGAACCGCCGACGAGATCACCACGACCTCGGCAGTCCCCAGATTGTCGACGTCGTGGCCGACGGCAACTGGAATGCCGAGGTCGATCAACCTGCGGACATTGGCACTGTCGTTGAGATCGCTGCCCTGCACGCGATAACCGAGATTGTGCAGCACCTCGGCGATACCGCTCATCCCAATGCCGCCGATGCCGACAAAATGCAGCGGGCCGATACTCAGCGGCAGCGCTCTCATGCCGAGCACTCCTGCAATGCAGCGCCGGGTTCGAGTGCCACTGCCAGTGCCGCCAATTGGCGGGCCGCATCATGCCGCCCGAAGGCGGCCGCATCACGCGCCATGCGAGCGAGTATCGAACCATTTGTGAGCAATGTTTCGAGATCGGCGGCAAGCGTCTCGGCACGCAAACCCGTTTGGGCGATGATCCTGCCGCCTCCCGCTGCGGCAAAGGCGCGGGCATTGGCGGTCTGGTGGTCGTCGGCGGCATAGGGATACGGGATCAGCAGAGCCGGACGGCCGATCGTCGCCAGTTCAGCGACAGTCGAGGCACCAGCCCGGGTGATGGCAAGATGCGCGCGTGTCATCCGTTGCGGGATATCGGCAAAGAAGCTCTCGATCTCGGCGGCAATACCGGCTTTTCCATAAGCGGCGACGACCGCGGGAAGATCTTCGGGGCGCGCCTGCTGGCTGACATGCAGCCGCTGGCGCAGTGGCGATGAAAGCATCGCCAAAGCAGCGGGCATGATCTCGGCAAGAACATGAGCGCCCTGGCTGCCGCCAATAACAAGCAGCTCGATCGGCGCGTCGGGTCCGGGCGGGTCATAGCCGGCACCGCCAAGCGCAAGAACCGCCGGCCGGACCGGGTTGCCGGTATGGACGACGCGCGCGCGATCGCTCGGGCGCAGCCCGGCGGTGTCGGGAAACCCGGTGGCGATCCGCCACACCAGCGGGGCGAGCAGTCGATTGGCGCGGCCGAGCACGGCATTCTGTTCGTGGAGCAAGGTTGGCAAGCCAAGCAAGGCCGCCGCCAGCATTGTCGGCAACGACGGGTACCCGCCAAATCCGATGACAGCCGCTGGCTTTGAGCGCCGCAGCAGGCGGCGGGCTTGCATCGCGCCAATGGCGATTTCGGCCAAACCATAGGCGGCGCGCGCCGGCCCACCCGCAAGTCTGCCTGCTGTTACGCGTTGGATATCGATCCCAGGGATCGTCGCCGCCAATGCGTCGACCCGCGAATCGGTGAACAGGCTGATACGCGCTCCGCATTTGATCAGCTCTCGGGCCAATGCTTCAGCCGGGAACAGGTGTCCGCCGGTCCCCCCCGAGGCGAGAACGAAGAGGGCACTCATAACGCGCTTCCCGCGAGCCGGCGGCGGGTCAGCGCCAGCATCATTCCCATCCCTAAGCCGAGCGCCAGCATTGAGGAGCCGCCATAGGACAAAAACGGCAGGGTCATGCCTTTGGTCGGCATCATGTGCAACGTCGAGGCCATATTGATGACCGCTTGCAGTCCGAACTGGACCAACAAGCCGGTCGCCGACAGCAGCACGAACAGGCTCCCCTCCTGCGTGAGCCGCGAGAAGCCGCGCATGACAATGAAGGCAAACAGGCCGATCACGATCAGACAGACGACGAGACCGAATTCCTCGCCGGCCACGGCAAACACAAAATCGGCGTGCGCGTCGGGTAATACGTATTTGATTGTACCTTCGCCCGGGCCGCGGCCCCAAAGCCCGCCATTGACAAAGGCCTCGAGCGACCGATTGACCTGATAGCTGTCCCCGGCGGCGGGGTTCAGGAAATGATCGACCCGCACGCGCACATGCGGCACGAAGGTGTAGGCGCTCGCCAATGCCCCGGCGCCGGCCAGTCCGACCAGGATCACCCAATAGAGCCGCAACCCCGCCATATAGAATTGGGCGACCCACACCGTCACGACGACGGCAGCCATGCCGATATCGGGTTGGGCAATCAGCATCGCGACGATCAGCAGCAACAGCACCCCGGCAATCAGGTTGCCGGGAAACCCGCGCTTCAGCTTCTGCTCGGCGATCAGCCAGGCGGTCACAACGGCAAAGCACGGTTTTACGAATTCGGAAGGCTGCAACGATAAGAGCGGCAGGTTAATCCAACGCCGCGCACCCTTGATCTCGGCACCGACGACAAGGGTCAGCGCCAGCAAGGCAAGCCCCACCGCGAACACGATAAAGGCGATCGAACGCACCGTGCGGGGCGTCTGCAATGAGACGAACCACATCAGCGCGATCGTAAACGGGAGCAGGCCCAGATAGCGGCGAATGAAATGCCCGCCGTCATAGCCGATGCGTTCTGCGACGGCCGGGCTCGCAGCGAGGCACATCACAATGCCAAAGCCCATCAGGATGCACAGGGCCGCAAGGCTCCAGCGATCGACGGTCCACCACCAGCGCGCCACCGGGCTCTGATCGATGCGGGCGAACCTCATCTGGGTTGATCCTCGCGATGCGGGTCCGCCTCGGCAGCAGCCCCCCGCCTTGCAGAAAAGGAGTATATTTTGTTTTGTTTATCGCTCCTAGATACAATTTGTGCGATTTCCCGCCTCGCCATCGCGGATCACCGCAGCTTCAATGTGGCAAGCCCGGCGATCGCGAGAATCGAGGCGATGATCCAGAAGCGAATCACGATCGTGGGCTCCTCCCAGCCCTTCTGCTCGAAATGATGGTGCAGCGGGGCCATGCGGAACACGCGTCGCCCGGTGATCCTGAAGCTGGCGACTTGGACAATGACCGAAACCGCTTCCAGCACGAACAGGCCGCCGATGATCGCCAGCACCAGTTCGTGCTTGGTCACGACGCTGATTGCGCCGAGCGCGCCGCCAATCGCCAGCGATCCGGTGTCGCCCATAAAGACCATCGCCGGCGGCGCATTGAACCACAGAAAACCGAGGCTTGCCCCTACCATCGCGCCGCAAAACACGGTCAATTCGCCAGCACCCGGCACGTGGTGGATCTCCAGATAGTTGGCAAAGATCGAATTGCCGACCAGGTAGGCGATCAAGGCAAAGCAGCCGGCGGCAATCATTGTTGGTACGATCGCGAGCCCGTCGAGACCATCGGTCAGATTGACCGCATTTGAGGCGCCGATCACAACGAAGACCGCGAACGGCACAAAAAGGCCGTCGAGGGGGATTAGCAGATTTTTAAAAAATGGCACTGCGAGGGTGTTTGCGAGCGGCGCGGGACTGAAATGGTAGATCGCGATACTGGCGATCGCACCGACCAGGATTTCGAGCGCTATCCTGGTCGTACCGGCGAGGCCGCGATGCGAAGCGCTGGTCAGTTTTTGGTAATCGTCAAAAAATCCGATCAGCCCAAAACCGACCGTGACCAGCAGCACGATCCACACATAGGGGTTGGCCAAATCGGCCCACAGCAAAGTCGCAACCGTCAGTGCCAGCAAGATCAGGAAGCCGCCCATCGTCGGCGTCCCTTTTTTGCGCATCAGATGGCCAGCCGGACCATCGAGACGGATCGGCTGGCCATTCGTCTGTTTCGAGCGCAGCCAGGCGATCAGCGGTTGGCCGCAAGCAAAGCTGACCAAGAGCGCAGTGACAACCGCACCCCCCGACCGGAAGGTGATATAGCGAAACAGGTTGAATGCCTGAATGTGGTCTGCGAGCGGATAGAGCAAGGCATACAGCATCGGGTCACGTCTGAAGCTTCGGCTTTGCCGATTCGGCGAGCAAACGCTCGACTATGCGGTTCATGCGCACGCCGTAGGAGCCTTTGATCGTCACGACGTCACCGGGTTTTAAAAAATCCAACAGGTCGGGAATGGCCGCTTCGGATGATGCCCACCACCCGCCGCAAAGGTGTCTCGGCAGGGCTGCGTGCAACGCCGCCATCGCCTCGCCCACGAGGAACACGCGATCCACTTCGGCCGCGGCGAGCGGC
Organism: Alphaproteobacteria bacterium; assembly: GCA_019238055.1. Taxonomy (GTDB): domain Bacteria; phylum Pseudomonadota; class Alphaproteobacteria; order ATCC43930; family CGMCC-115725; genus AP-15. The sequence continues at coordinate 2,717 of JAFAOB010000050.1, read as the reverse complement.
GCAGCGAGTTCGCGATGCAGGCCGGGGGCGGCGTCGCCAAGTTCGAGCATGTCGCCGAGCACTGCCACCCGCCGGCCGCCGGGGCCCAGTGCGACGGCACCGAGCACGGCAAGCGCTGCTTCGACCGCTGCCGGGCTTGCATTATAGCTTTCGTCGATCAGCGTCAGCGTGCCGTCCAGCCAAGGCAATTCATGGCGCCGGCCGCGCCCGGGCAACGCAGCGAAAGCGGCGAGGGCGGCGGCCGCGCATTGTGGGTCGCAGCCGGCAGCTACCGCGGCCCCCAATACGGCGAGCGAATTCATCACCCAATGGCGGCCGGGGACATTCAGCCGAAACCGCACGCGCTGGCCGGCCGCATCCGCTTCGACAGTGCTGCCGCCGGGCCCCAGCGCACAATCGAGGAGCCGTATTGCAGCTTCAGGATTGGCGCCAAAACTCAGGATTTTAGCGGCGCTGACCGCAGCCGCCGCGGCGAGACGCTGGTAATGCGGATTGTCGCGGTTGAGAATCGCGGTGCTGCCGGGTTCGAGCCCGAGAAAGATCTCGGCCTTGGCGTCAGCGATATCCTCCTCCGAGCGGAAAAAGCCGAGGTGAGCCGGTGCCACGGTGGTGATCACCGCGATGTGCGGTCGTGCCAGCCGGGCCAGTTCAGCAATCTCGCCGGGATGATTCATCCCCAATTCAAACACGGCATAAACCGCTTCGGACGGCATGCGTGCCAGCGACAGCGGCACGCCCCATTGGTTATTGAGGCTGCCGGCCGAGGCGAAGGTCGAGCCGCAAGCTTCGAGCGCCAGCCGCAGCGCCCCTTTGGTTCCGGTTTTTCCGACGCTGCCGGTCACTGCAATGACACGGGCCCGGCCGCGCCGGCGGGCATAAGCGCCAAGAGTGGTAAGACCCGCGAGCGTGTCGTCCACGCGCAGCACCGGCCCCAATGCCGGTTGCCCGACGATGTCACGATCGATCATCGCTGCCGCGGCGCCGCGCGCGAACGCCTGCCCGACAAAATCGTGGCCGTCGTGATGCGGCCCGCGCAAGGCCACGAACAGGTCTCCCGGCTCGAGGCTGCGGCTATCGATCGATACCCCGGTCGCCGTCCAATCACCGGCGGTCATCCCGCCGCTCGCATGGGCGGCCTCGGCGGCGGTCCATAATGGGCTCATGCCACGACCCGCCGGAAACTGTGCGCTCGCTCGGTTGCGATCTCATGGGCAACGGCAGCGTCGTCAAACGGGAAGATCTCGGTGCCGACAATTTGACCGGTTTCATGGCCCTTGCCGGCGATGACCAGGAGATCGCCGGGCCCGAGTTCGGCAATGGCCGTTGCAATCGCGCGGCGGCGGTCGCCGATTTCGATTGCCCCCGGGGCTGCGGCCAGGATCGCGCGGCGGATTGCGCCGGGGTCTTCGCTGCGCGGGTTGTCGTCGGTGACGTAGATGCGATCGGCCGCATTGGCGGCGGCGCGGCCCATCTGCGGCCGTTTGCCGGGATCGCGGTCACCGCCCGCGCCAAACAGCGCAATCAGCCGTCCGGGAGCGTGCCGGCGAAGAGCCGTGAGTGCCGTCGCAAGCGCATCCGGGGTATGGGCGTAATCGACAACGATGCCGCCACCGCCTTCGCCCTCGGCGACAAACTGCATGCGTCCGGGCACCGCGGAAAGCTCCGGAAGTGCTGCGATTCCCTCAGCAGCCGGCACACCGGTCGAAATCGCCAATCCGAGTGCGGCAAGCGCATTCATCGCCTGGAACGCGCCGAGCAGCGGCAAAAACAACGCGTGCCGCTGCCCGAAAACCTCGATTGCGATGTCCTGGCCGCGCTGCCGTGGGCGCGACCCGACCAAGCGCAGATCAGCCGACGCAGCGGCGCCATAGGCAATGACCTGATGGCTGCGCTCTCGACACGCCGTGGCGAAGTGCTCGCACTCGGCGCTGTCGCGGTTCAGCACCGCCGGTCGCCCCGAGCCCAACAGTTCCGCGAACAGCCGCTCCTTGGCGGCGCGGTAATCCGCCATATCTCGGTGATAGTCGAGGTGGTCGCGCGTCAAATTGGTGAATGCGGCAGCGGCGATCGACAGTCCGTCGAGCCGGAACTGCGCAAGACCGTGGCTCGACGCTTCGATCGCCAGATGGGTGACGCCCTCTGTCACAAGAGCAGCCAAATCACGATGCAGTGCTGCCGGATCAGGTGTCGTCAACGCCCCCGGCCGCCGGCCCGAGGGGGTGACCAGTCCGAGGGTGCCGAGGCTCGCTGCGGCGTGGCCGGCGAGGCTCCAGATCTCGCGGATAAAATGAACAACCGAAGTCTTGCCGTTTGTGCCGGTCACGGCGACAGTCGCCTCCGGTTGCGTGCCACAGAACCGGGCCGCCAGCAGCGCCAACCGGCGCCGCGGATTGGGATCGACGATAATCGCGATCCGGCCGCACGCTTCCGGTGGGAGATCGAGTGCGGCTTTATCATCGGTCAGGATCGCCGCAGCGCCGCGCGCGGCCGCATCCGCGGCAAAACGGCGGCCGTCAGCGCGGCTTCCGGGCAGTGCCGCAAACAAAAAACCCGGGCGAACCGCGCGCGAATCGGCGGTGATGCCGGCGATCCCCGGATTATATGGGGCACGATCGCCAGCGGGTGCAGGCTCGCCCCCGATCAACTCAATAAGCTTCAACGCGCTTGCCTTGCATGCTCTCGGGTGTCAGAGCGTGAACAATTTCAGGCGATGATTC
>JAFAOB010000048.1 GCA_019238055.1 Alphaproteobacteria bacterium | reverse complement strand
TCAAAAACTAAGACCGACCGGGACGGCTCGCATGCAAAGGATCTTGAGCGGGTGCGACGATTCCATGAGGCCGCTCGCTCAGCGCTATAGCTGCGGCTCCATTTCGGCCTTGCGAGCTTGCATTCAGAAGGCGGCGGCTTCGAGGCGAGGCCCTTAATTCGATTTCGGTGCCTCGTCCGCGTTCCTCATATGTTGCATCTGAGGTGGTGTAAGGGTCGCATGACCCCGAAGCGGCACTGATGGCCTCTTGAGAAGTGAACTTTTCTTTCGGGTGTGGAGTACATCACACTCCCTGACCGATCTGCAGATTATCTTGCCGACTGAGTTCGTAAGCTGCGCTGCAGGCAGTTGGTCGATGACAGCAATGTCAGAATCGAAATCACGAGCCGCGATTTGCGCGAACGCGAACCCCGTTCGACCAGATGATGACATGGCTGACGCAAATCACCGGCTAATCGCTCGGTTCACTGCGTCCTCAGCTGTCGCTTTGACAAACCTGCTCATAGCACAAGCTCGTGTGGTATTATCAACGATGCGATAACTTTATTTTAAGGCTCAGCCGATGCAATGGGTGTTCCTCGTTCTTGCCCTGTTGGCTGCATTGGCAGAGTTGCATACCGGCACCTTCTATCTTGCATGCGTTGCTGCCGCTGCCCTTCTCACCACGCTGACGGGCTTCTGGATTCGAGGCGATCTGCTGATTTTTGCCTTTGTGGTTCTTTGCGCGATCCTGGTGACCGCAGTCATGCTGAGTCGGCGACATCGAGCACGCACCAAGGGGCTCGCGGATTTTGACATCGGCCAGATCGTGACGATACGCGATGTCCCGTCGCCGGGAAATTGCCTCACGGTCAGTTATCGCGGCGTGAATTGGCAAGCCGTGATGGAAGACGGCTCCGTACCTACTCCCGGCAGCACAGCCATCATCAAGCGAAAGACCGACAAGCTCCTGCATCTCGCCTTGCCCGCCCGATATGGCGCAACCAGGAACAATTAAGGAGATGCCTCATGTCGACCGAGTTCCTCACAATTGAATTTGTTACCTCGCTGATAACGCTCTTCCTTCTACTGCTCTTCGGATTTGCCATGCTGCGCTCGGCAATGCGCATCGTGCCACAGCAGAACGCATGGATTGTCGAGCGCCTTGGCCGCTTCCACCGCGCCCTTTCGCCGGGTCTGAATGTGCTCGTGCCCTTCATGGATCGTATCGCCTACCGCTTCGACCTTCGCGAAGTGCCCTCAGAAGTGCCGGCCCAAGTTTGCATCTCTCTCGACAATACCACCCTCACTGTCGATGGCTTCCTCTATCTTCAGATCACCGATCCGGTGAAAGCCGCCTATGGATCGAGCAATCCAATGAACGCCGCGATGCAATTGGCGCAGACCAGCATGCGCTCGGAGATCGGCAAGTTACATCTCGACCAAGCCCTGTCCTCGCGGCAGATGCTCAATACCGCTGTCGCCGCAGCGGTGGAAGAGGCCGCGGTCAATTGGGGGATCAAGGTCCTCCGCTACGAGATCAAGGACATTACGCCGCCGCAGGCGATCCTGCATGCCATGGAGTTGCAGATCACGGCGGAACGCGAAAAGCGCGCGATGATCTTCAAATCGGAAGGCGAACGTCAGCAGCAGATCAACACCTCCGAGGGCCAGCGTCAGCGAGAGATCAATCTCGCCGATGGGCGAAAACAAGCCGAGATCCTGCGCGCCGAGGGTGAAGCCAAGGCCATTGAACTCGTTGCCGCGGCCACCGCGGATGCCATCCGGGCCATCGCTACCGCCGCGGTCGTGGACGGCGGCATCGAAGCGGTGCAGATGCAACTCGCTAAGGACTTCATTGACAAATGGGGCAATCTCGCCAAGCAGGGAACAACCATGATCGTCCCTGCCGATCTCGGCAATATCGGCGGAATGGTGGGAACTGCTCTCCAAATCGTCAAGGGAAACTCGGGTGCGGCGCACATGGCGTTGCCCCCGTCTGACGGGTCGATGCCGCAGGCTGGGTGACCGCATTGTGCTTCGCGCGACCTACTTTCTCGAACGCGCCGTGCTCGCAACGGACAGGGTATTTTTTGCCGGATAGTTTGAGCAGGGACTCCGCGCCGATACATCTGACGACCCACCGATCGCGAGCGCATTCGTCACCAGCGGGTGGAAGTCGCGATTGATTGACGGGGTAGAGGTTGTTTTCCCGGCCCGCTATTTCGGATGGCTTATATAGGCCAGATCGCGCTTTTAGCCGCGAGGTCGCAATCAACGCTCCAAGCTCGGAGCGGATCGACTGAGATGGATTCAGCGACTGGGTTCCGAGAAGAATGGATGGATTGGCCGTGCCGCCGGTGGGCGTGGGATCGGCGACGCGATCTCCAGCATGGGAGACGGGGTGTAATTTCCTTGCGCGGCGGGGTTGCCGAGGTGGCAGATCTCCACAATACTCCGCAGCGTCTCCTTCGCCTTGCCTTGCTGCAGCTTGAAGAAGCCAAGCTCGGTATTATAGAGGCAGCCTTTGAGGAAAACCAGGCTGGTGGCGTTGTCCAGCGGGTCGCCGAATTGGGTACGTGAGGCGACAAGCAGACGCCGCTTGCCATCCGGCGCGAATGCCCAGATGTCGTCGTTGCAGGTATCAGCGAAGTAGATTGTCCCATCGGGACCAACCTCTATGCCATCATTGCAGCCGAGCCCAGCGGCGAAGAGGTCCGCCTTCCCTGCCGAGCCATCCGACCAGATGGGTACGCGCACGAGCAGACCGCTTCCCGTAACGCCGCCGGGGCCGCCATCGGTGCCGGCATAGAGATAGCGATTGTCGGGACTGAGCGCGATGTCGTTGACGCCGATATAGCCGATCGGTTTACCGTCTCTTGAGTTCCATGTCCCGCTTTGCTCTGTCCAGCCGAGCAATGGATCATCCGACCAGACGCCACCTCGGCCAGAGTGGTCGAATTTCCAGATCAACCCAAGCTCAATGTCGGAGACGTAGACGTTGCCATGCTGGTCAACCGCAATGTCATCGGGGAAGCAGAGTGCTACACCCATTCCGCGCGTGACGAACGGCATGACCGCCCCGGTCTGCGGGTTAACCCTATAGACCCCAGTGACCGTATCGTTCGGGTCGCGACAGTCGGGGTGTTCGGGTGTAAACAAATCTACCTTCGTCTCACCCTTGAATGCCGCGAGGATTGTGCCATCGGTGGGATCGCGTTCGAGCCCGATGAGGTCGCCCTTGAGCCCGCTGCCCGGCGTGTCAGCGACTTTCTTCTTCTCGCCGGTCGCCGGATTGACCCGCCAGATCTCGTCCAGCAAGAAGAGTGAGACATAGAGACCCCCGTTGCCGTCGGTAGTGATGCCCTCGGGCACCCCGGGGACGCCGTTTACGATGCCAAATGTGACGACTGTGCGGGTCTTGTGAATTGGTATGCCCTGCGCCGGAGATTCACAAGGAAAGATCAGCACGATCAAGACGAAAGCACCCAGGATCGTGGTGAACCGGTTCATGATTCAATCCTTCCAAAGCCTCTTTCAAATAGATGCCCATCGGTGATCGGATGAATGGAGGTCCATAAGCCTCAAGAGTCTTTGACGATACCTGCAGACAAGATCGTCAGGTGATGACGGCCATGAAGCGGTCATTCAGTTCCCGCTGATAATTTTCGCCGTGCCGGATGGCAGGGCCGCACCTTCGATTTCATCGTTCGACCACATCCGCCTTGAGTTGACAGCGTTGGTGCGGAATCTCTCAGCTTTGGGCGATCGGGTATTTGGCGAAGATTGCCTCGATTTGAGTAAAGGCTTTTGCCGCCGCCGCTTCGGGCCTCATCTCATTGCGTATGATGTCGGCCCAGGCAGCACTCCACACATGCGTGTTTTGAACCTCGGCATAGGCCGGATTGTAGGCCCAATAGGCCGGGACGGTTGGGCCGAACACGGTTTGCTCGGTGTAAGACTTGCGATGCGGGTCGGCGAGCCACCACGGGTCGGCCTTGACGACCGCCGGCATGGCCGGGATGTTGCGCCCGAGCCCAACCTTCATCCGTTCGTTGTTGACCTGCGGTTGAATCAAATACTTCAAGAAATCCTTGGCGACATCGACATTTTTTGCTGCCTTTGGGATCAGCCAGTCGACGACGGTGAGGAGGGCCGGCACCGGTTTGCCATCATTGCTGAGCGGCAGCCTCATCGTCACGATGTCGTTGTAAGCCTCCTTGTCGGCAATTATCGCGACCTCGGTCGAGATCGTGCCGTCGAGATCCATCACGATCTGTTTCGAGTGGAATGCGTTGTTGTCGTCGGCGTCGTTCCAGTTGATTGCTCCCGCCGGCACGTAATCCTGTTTATAGGCGGTGGCCGGATAAGTCAGCGCCTTGATCACCGCCTCTTTGATCTGCGGATCATCGAGATGGAGTTTGCCGTCCTTGGTAACGATGTCCTTACCGCCATAGGCGATTAGAAAATAGGCGAACAGGGCGTTGGGATCGTCGCCATTGGCCGAGACCTGCATACCGAGCCCATAGACGCCGCGCATGCCCTGTTTGCGCAAGTCATCCTGCACCGGCTTAAAGAAGTCCCAAAAAGCATCCCAGGTCTTTGGCGCATCCGCCAGCTTGTATCCCGCCTTCTCGACAAGCGAATTCCAGATGTGGAATGGCAGTGTCGCGCCGACAGTCGGGACACCATAAAAGCTTCGCTGCTTGATCTCGTTATTATAGCACTGTGCTGATAGCAGAGCGGTCTCGCTATACTGCGCTTTTTGGGTTTCGACGACGTCGGAAACGTCGGTCAGTTTGCCCTGCCAGGCAAACAACGCGACGACCTCGGCAGGATTAGAGGGGAACAGATCCGGGACGGCACCGCTGGTCATCGCCGAGATGACCTTCTGACGATGTGGCGCATACGGCACGATGCTGTAATCGATCGTGTTGCCGCTCGCCTTCTCGTAATCGGCGATGATCTTTTTCATCGACACGTCTTCTTCCTGAGCGAAACCCTGCACCAACCACGCGGTCGCGGTTTTGGCGGCGGCATTGGCGATAAAGGGGTGCGCCAATACCGAGCCGGCGACGAGGCCGGCAGAGCTTCTGAGCAGCGAGCGTCGGGTCAACTGTTTCATTTTTTCCTCCTTTCGAGTTGAGCCGGGATTGAGGCCAGTCTCGAGGGGTGGCGCTTTTAAGCGCTCTGTTTCTCAGGCCTGAGCTATCGGATATTTGGCGAAGATCGACTCAACCCGCTTGAATGCCTTTTCCGCCGCCGCTTCAGGCGTCACTCCGCCGATCATGATCTCGGCCCAAGCCGTCTGCCAAACATGCTCGTTCTGGACCTGGGCATAGGCCGGGTTGGAGGTCCAGAAGGTTGGCACAGCCGGGCTGAACAGACCCTGCCGGACGTAAGCCACCCGGTGCGGCTCTTTGGGGTCAAACCACCACGGGTCGCGCTTCACGATCGCCGGCATCGCCGGCAGATTGCGGCCCAGCCCCGTCTTCAGCAACTCGTTCAGGACCTGCGGCTGGATGAAATATTGGAGGAAGTCCTTAGCCACCGCGACGTTCTCCGCCCCCTTTGGGATCAGGCCGCAGAGGCTTCCTTGCTGGGCCGGCACCGGTTTGCCCTCGTTGCTGAGCGGCAGGCCCATCACGACGATGTCGTTGTAATCCTGCTGGTTCTTGATAATGGCGACCTCGGTCGACAGCGAGCCCTCGATATCCATGACGATCTGTTTGGCGTGGAAGGCGTTGTTGTCGTCGAAATCATTCCAGCTGATCGCCCCCGGCGGCACAAAGCCGGCCTTATAAGCGGTGGTCGGATAGGTCAGCGCCTCGAGCGCCGCTTTGCGCACCTTTGGGTCGGTGAGATGCAATTTACCGTCCTTGGTGACGATGTCCTGACCGCCATAGGCGATCACAAAGTCATTGAACCGTGCGTTGGAATCGCCGCCGATGGTGGCTAGCTGAAAACCGAGGCCATAGACCTGGCGCATGCCCTGGGCGCGCAATTTTTTTTGCACCTCCTTAAAGAAATCGTAGAAGGCATCCCAAGTCTTCGGGAGATCCGACATCTGGTAGCCTGACCTCTCGACCAGCGGTCGCCAGATATGGTTCATCGATGCGCCGACGGTATAAGGCACACCGTAAAAGCTGCGCTTCTTCTCGACATTGTTGTAGCAGCGGACCGTGAGCAGCGCGGTCTCGGTGTATTCCTTTTTTTGTGTTTCGACGACGTCGCTGACATCGACCAGCTTGTCCTGCCAAGCGTAGAGCGCGATGATCTCAGCCGGGTTGTTCTGGAACAGATCCGGAACTGCGCCGCTGGTCACCGCTGAGACGATCTTTTGGCGCAGCGGCGCATAAGGCACGATCGTGTAGTTGATTGTGTTACCGCTGGCTCTCTCGTAATTGGCGACGATCTTCTTGAACGCGATGTCCTCCTCTTCGGCGGAGCCCTGGGTCCACCACGCAGTTGCGGTTTTGGCGGCGGCGTTGGCAACATAGGGCCGCGCCAGGGTGGTGGCCGCAGCGGCGACAACCGGGCCACGCAACAACGAACGTCTAGTCAGATTGATCATGCTGGCATTTCTTCCCGTTCATGCCGACCCCCCTTCTGCGGGCACTTTTTCGGCTATCGTTATCGACGTTAATTATACAGCAGCCGTGCACCGGCTCGAACGCTTATCGTCATCCTGGCATCGGCGACATCAACCGCTCGCCAAGCTCCCCCAAAATACCGACGCTCTCATGAGCGCCCGACGCCTTAAACGGTGCCTTGAAGCCTACCATCTCCAGCGGACCCGGTTTGAACGGGTTGCGGAACGCAAACTTCGGCGGCGGTAGTTGACTGAGGACGGCAATATCAAAATCACGGGTGGTGATTGACCCGAACGCGAACCCCGAGCATCAGTGCACCCGATCGCTTGATCGCATCGTGAGAGCCGCCCGGAATAGCGACCCGCGAGGGATGCCCTGCACGAAATTCCCACGAATAGGACCCGCACGGATTCGGCATCCCCTCAATTTTTGCAGCCCGCCTTC
>JAFAOB010000033.1 GCA_019238055.1 Alphaproteobacteria bacterium | reverse complement strand
CCCACGGTTATATCGACATCAATGGCAGCTATCGCAGCTAATCGAGCACCGCCGCTGGTCCTCGTTGCCGCGGTGGTGTTGGTCGATGCCGATGGGCGGGTTCTCTTGGCGCAGCGGCCGGAAGGGAAGGCGATGGCCGGGCTATGGGAATTCCCGGGCGGGAAGGTCGACCCGGGTGAGACGCCCGAAGCGGCGCTGATCCGTGAGCTCGCTGAAGAGCTCGGAATCGATGTAACGGCGAGTTGCCTCGCACCCTTCACCTTTGCCTCACACACCTATGCCGACTTCCACCTGCTGATGCCGCTTTATGTCTGCCGCAAATGGTCGGGGATCCCGAGTGCGCGGGAGGGGCAGCGGCTGCGTTGGGTGCGGCCGGCCCGGCTTGCCGAATATCCGATGCCCCCCGCCGACAAGCCGCTCATCGCGATGTTGCGCGATCTGCTGTAGTGCAGGTTTTGCGGCGGGATCATCGGATTTTGCCGCCGCCATGTGGTTCCATGGCTTATCGAGCTGGCGATGCGGCAGAAGGAGCTCCGCCCCTACCTTGTGCACGATACCTGATATCGTGCAGGCGCTTGCGGAAATCAGGCAGGCTGCCGGGGCGAGCCCTCGCACCCGGCACGCGAGCCGCTTGCTACCCCCGACCATATCCGCCGCCCGACCACCGACAGCAACAACGCCAGCTCCAGTCAGAACCGGTTGCCGAGACTTTGGCTGCCTGGGCCGAGCAGACCGTGCGCCAACTCTTGCGCGAATCCAAACTCGTCCAAGTCTTTCGCTACATACGAGCGCGCTGGCCCGCTCTCGTTGGTTGCTGAGACGATGGCCGCCTAGCGCTCGAAAACAATCCTGCCGAGCGCACCCTGTGTCGTGTCGCGGTACGCGCTTGAGGTCCAAGACGAGATTCAATAGCGCCTTGCCGAAAAAAGCGATCGAGCCGCAGGCAATCGTCACCGTCACCAAAAGCGTGACCGTTCTCGGTTCTAGGCGCTGACAGCCCTTACCTGGTGATCGCAGACCCTCCGCAGACCTGAAGGTTCGGCCTCGCGTTTTCGGCGATCGGACGATACACTGACCCCCTCGCGACGAAGCGGCAAAAGATAAACGCCGCCGCCTTTGGTCTCGGTGCCGAAGCAGCGAGCCGGAACAGGACGGTTAACGGATCAAAGCGGACAAACCCGCGGACGTTATGGGAGGTCGTCATGCAGCGTTTCGACCGCATGATCGGTCTGCAGCCGCAACACTGTGGATTACTTTCTTGGGGGCTTGCTCCGCTGCCGCTCCCGACCCGGCGGGGGATGTCGCGGCGATGGTGGCGCCCTACCCGCCGCCGGAGCGAGCCGAAATTCCACCTCCCCCCTTTCGACCGACGCGCTGTGGGAGGGCGGGCACTGGAGCTGGAGCGGGGTAAAATATACTTGGATCCACGGCTCATATATTCGGCGTCCGACACCGACCGCCAATTGGATGCCCGGCTATTGGGACCAAGATTCGCGCGGTTGGATTTGGACCGATGGGCACTGGCAATCGTAAAAGACCCATCTGCCACGGTGGCGCGGATAGCGCGCGGCCAGTGCTGTCCTTTTTCGCGTCCTGGGAATGATGGTGAAATCGGCGTGTTCGTCCTCCAGAAGCAGTGATCCGGAAATATTGCCGGCCTGCGCAACACCGGGAGGATCGGATGCAATATCTTGGTCGGGTCGCCAGCCTTGCGGTGCTGGCATTGGGGACTACAGCTTTATCCGGCTGTTATCCACCCCCGCCCCCGGCGGCGCCGGTGGCCGCTGTCACACCGGAAAACACATCGCCGCCCCAACCAGCGCCGCCGATAACAGCCGTCGCGCCGAATGAGACATTACCACCTGCGCCACCGCCATTAGCCGCTGTCCCGCCGCAGCCGGCCGTCACGCCACCACCAGCGCCGCCGCAATTTGGGTCGACGACACCGGCGACCGAAGCGCCGAGCAATGCCGGAACGACGACGGTCATTGCCGCGCCGATGGCGCCGCCGGCGCCGCTGACCGAGACCCCGCCACCCGCAACGTCACCGCTGGCGATCTGGCAGCCCGGGCATTGGAGCTGGATTGGCGGGCAATTCACCTGGACGCCGGGGCATTATGCACTACGACCGTCACCCACCGCTAATTGGGTGCCGGGGCAGTGGCAACAGGGACCGACGGGCTGGACCTGGATCGAAGGCCACTGGACCTAACCGGTCCGCCTTTTTACTTCAGTTGGCGGATTTTAACGCCAGCTCGATCAACGATAGCAATGCGGGGGCGGTCAACAAACCGCCCTCGACAATATCGGCCCGACTGAGCCAGGCAACTTCATCGGCATCATCACCCGCGACCCCCTCGCCCGAGCGCCACTCACCACGAACCGCGACGAGCGTATAATGAAATCGCACGCGGCCCGATTCGTCGCGGTCGATCGTGTCAATGACGGTCAACGTACCGATCGGCTCGGCAACGACGCCGGTCTCCTCCAGCAATTCGCGCATCGCGCCCTCGGCGACGGTCTCGCCCAATTCGAGCACCCCGCCCGGAAAACCCCAGCGTCCCGCCATCGGCGGATTGGCGCGGCGCACGACCAGCGCCCGCTCACCGCGCAATACCACCGCGAGAACCCCGACGATTGGCCGCTCAGGATAGCGACGTGTTTCCCGCCGCGCCGCCAAATCGACGATAGTAGGTTCGCTAGATCGACCTGTCGTCATTGCGAGCGCGGAGGATCAATCCCGATCGGTTAAGCCTCAATGGGCGGGAGATTGCTTCATCACGAAGCTCCTCGCAATCACGAAGCCGGCCTAATCGGCCGCGATCCGCGGCTGGCCGTGCTCGTCGGTATAGATTTCAGCCCCTTGTTTCAGGAACTCCTCGGACTTTTCGGCCATGCCGGCGCGGGCGTAATCGCGGATCTCCTGCGTGATCTGCATCGAGCAGAATTTCGGCCCGCACATCGAGCAAAAATGGGCGAGTTTGGCACCCTCGGCAGGTAAGGTCTGATCGTGGAATTTTTCCGCGGTTTCGGGGTCGAGCGACAAGTTGAACTGGTCACGCCAGCGGAACTCGAACCGCGCCCGCGACAGCGCGTCGTCGCGCTCGCGCGCGGCCGGGTGGCCCTTGGCGAGATCGGCGGCGTGGGCGGCGATCTTGTAGGTAATGACGCCGGTCTTGACGTCGTCGCGATCGGGCAGCCCGAGATGCTCTTTCGGCGTCACGTAACATAAGAGTGCGGTGCCGAACCAGCCGATCATCGCGGCCCCGATGCCTGATGTTATGTGGTCATAGCCAGGAGCAATATCGGTCGTCAGCGGGCCCAAGGTGTAAAACGGCGCCTCGCCGCATTCCTCGAGCTGCTTTTCCATATTGATCTTGATCTTGTGCATCGGCACGTGGCCGGGGCCTTCGATCATGACTTGGACGCCGTCTTCCCAAGCGAGCTTGGTCAACTTGCCCAAAGTTTCCAGCTCCGCGAACTGGGCGCGGTCATTGGCGTCGGCGATCGAGCCGGGGCGCAGCCCATCGCCCAACGAGTAGCTGACGTCATAGGCCCGCATGATCTCGTTGATTTCGCGGAAATGCGTATAGAGGAAACTCTCCTGGTGATGCGCGAGACACCATTTCGCCATAATCGAGCCGCCACGCGAAACGATGCCGGTAACGCGGTTGGCAGTCAGCGGGATATAGGCGAGGCGGACGCCGGCATGGATCGTGAAGTAATCGACGCCCTGCTCGGCCTGCTCGATCAATGTGTCGCGGAACAATTCCCAGGTCAGCTCCTCGGCCTTGCCGCCGACTTTTTCAAGCGCCTGGTAGATCGGCACGGTGCCGATCGGCACCGGCGCGTTGCGAATAATCCATTCGCGGATCGTATGGATGTTGCGCCCGGTCGACAAATCCATGACCGTATCGGCGCCCCAGCGGGTCGCCCATACCATCTTCTCGACTTCTTCAGCGACCGAGGACGTGACGATCGAGTTGCCGATATTGGCGTTGACCTTGACCAGGAAATTGCGGCCGATGATCATCGGCTCGGTTTCCGGGTGGTTGATGTTATTAGGAATGATCGCCCGACCGCGCGCGATTTCGTCGCGGACAAATTCCGGTGTCACGTGCTCCGGGATCGCGGCGCCGAACGATTCACCATCAAGCAAACCTTCGCGCCGCAATTTCTCCCGGCCGAGATTTTCGCGGATTGCGACATATTCCATCTCGGGCGTGATAATGCCGCGGCGGGCATAGGCGATCTGGGTTACCGCGGCATCCGGTTTGGCGCGCAACACCTGGCGGCGGCCGCGATCGAACAGCGAGATCGCACTCGCCTCGCCGCGGCGAAGCCCGTTGTCTTCAGGCCGGATCTCGCGGCCCTCATAATATTCGACGTCGCCGCGCGCCACGATCCACGGCTTGCGCAGTTCCGGCAATCCCTTATGGATGTCGATGTCGGTGTGCGGATCCGAATAGAGCCCCGAGGTGTCGTAAGCCCGGATAGGCGGCTCGTTGGCCGAGGGTTCGAGATCGATCTCGCGCATCGCCACCGAGATCTCGGGATGAAGCCGGCCCGGCACATGAATCTTGCGCGATGACGGGAACGGCCCGGTGGTGACCCGAAGCTCTTCGATCTTTGGCGTCAGCCGCGCGGGGGAAAGTGGAGCGGAATCAGGCATCGTGCCTCCGTTATGGAACGAAGATCCGGGATTCCGCGGAGAGAGGGGGCCGGCTCCAGCCGTATCGTTCCTGTCCCTACGCCGGTACGACCCGGATCAGGTTCGAAGGGTTTCCGCGCCTCGCCCCTATCCTCTGAAGAGGACGCGAGAGGTAAGCCGGCGGCATCTCAGCCCCCTGACGGGGCACCCCTTGGACTCGTTATTATCTGCAGACTGACGGTTTGCCGTCAAGGTTGCTGACACAGAGCGAGCGCGGCGGCAAAGCCGTTGCGCAGCCTCGGTGTTGGATTATTTTTTCCGGCAACGTAGAACGGGCAGGCAAATGATCATTTGGCGCATCATCGGCTGGATTCTGTTTCTCGCTGGTTTGTCCGTCCTGGCGAGAGACGCACTCGCTTGGTTCGACACAAAGGTGTGGATGCCGATCGCAGTCGGCCAATTATGGTACGCCCTCGATCGCTCCAGCTTGAACTTGGTTCAAGCTGTGATCCAGCGCTACGTCGCATCCTTTTTATGGGACCGGATCATTATCCATATACTGCTGTGCTGGGCCTTTGCCGTGCTGATCGGGCTCGGTGCACTAATTCTTCTCGTGGCCCGACAGCGCGGGCCGCGACGCGTCTGACTGCAAGGGAGTTCGCCCCGGTCCCCAGTTGGTCGGATCCCGGCAAGCGCATTTGGATGGCATGAGCATCCGAATCGCAGGCTTGACGCCGTGGAACGGCACCCCTTGCCATAGCACAATCGAGCAATTGCACTTGCTTTTAGGGACGTCCTCGGGACGAGGAGACCCGGAATTCGTCTAATTTAGCAGCTGATTTACCAAATAAAAACTAGCGACATCCCCGCATTGCTGTCCTACACTGGACGCAAGGCTCTGCGACAGGAGCCATTGTCAAACAGGAGGCGGTATATGGCGGCGGCGGAGATCGTGAGGGACATTCCGTGGTACAAGGAGCCGACAAAGGACCAGTGGTATGCCTTTGTCGCGGCGTGGCTCGGCTGGACGCTCGACGCGTTCGATTTCACGATCTTCCTGCTGATCATGGTGCCGATCTCGAAGGAGTTCGGCGTCCCGCTGACCGCGGTCACCATCGTCTTCACCCTGACCCTGTGGATGCGGCTTGTCGGCGCCACCGCCTCGGGATGGATGGCCGATCGGCTGGGGCGCAAGATCCCGCTGATGATGTCGATTTTCGGCTATTCGGTGTGCAACTTTATCGCCGGGTTCTCACCCGCTTTTTGGTTTTTGCTGCTGTTCCGCGCCCTGCTCGGGTTCTTTATGGGTGCGGAGTGGCCCGCCGGGGCATCCTTGGCGATGGAGACGTGGCCGATCCGCTCGCGCGGCTTTATAAGCGGCGTCCTGCAAGGCTCGTGGGGTTTGGGCTTTTTGTTGTCGAGCCTCGTCTACGGTCTTTTTTACCAATATGTCAGTTGGCGCGGCATGCTGTGGGTCGGCATCGCCCCGGCATTGGCACTCGTTTATATTCGCTATTTCGTCAAAGAACCTGAAGTCTGGACCGAGAACCGCCGGCTTCAGCGCGCCCAAAGCCGCGAAGTCAAGGTGCCGCTGATGAAGATTTTTCAGCGCGGCATGATCTTTAACACAATCACGACGTGCTGGTTCCAGGCAGCCGGTTTTGTCACCTATTATTCGATCAACGCGCTGTTCGCGACCCATTTGCAAAAAGATCTGGGCTTGAGCCCGGCGCTGATTGCGACGCCGATCGCGTTTGCCAATATCTTGGTGTTTCTCGCCAGCTCGGGCTGGGGTTGGGTGTCGGATCAGATCGGCCGCCGACCGGCGATGATCATCCCGGCGCTATGCGCGATCCCGCTTGTCCCGATCTATCTGTTTTCCGGGAATTTCACCTGGGTCGTGATCGCCTTTGTCGCTCAGGGGCTGTTCGCCGGCGGCGGGATGTACGGCCAGGTCCCAAGTTATCTGACTGAGCGCTTTCCGACGGAGATCCGCGGGACCGCGACCGGGTTCTGCTACCACGTCGGCGCTATTCCGGGCGCGATGGTGCCGCCGATCTTGACCTTTTTCGCGATCAATTGGCATCTCGGTTTTGCCATCCCGATGGCGATCGGCACCTTGTTCGGGCTCGGCAATTTTATCCTCTCGGTGGTATTCGGCCCCGAAACCAGAGGGACGGAAATGTCGCCCGAGCTGGTCGTCGCCTAACCCCAAGACTCTCGAGAATTAAAACTCGGGCCTCTTCCGGTAACTGGCGGAAGAGGCCTCTGACTGACGGCGGCTCCACAAGCCACGGTTGAGCCAAGATCGGGGCAGAAGGCTGACGAGGAATTCCGCGGCTAAAAGAGGGAGAGGTGGCCATGACGATCGCGGTTGATGTCGGCAAGCCCGTTCCATGGTGGAAAGAACCAACGAAAGAGCAATGGCTAGCCTGGTCTGCCGCCTGGCTCGGCTGGACCCTGGACGCCTTCGACTTCACGATTTTCCTGTTGATCATGCTGCCGATCTCGCAGGAGTTTCATGTGCCGCTGACCGCAGTCACGGCAGTTTTCACACTGACCCTGTGGATGCGGCTTGTTGGGGCGACCGCGTCGGGATGGCTCTCCGACCGGATCGGGCGCAAGAAGCCGCTAATGATCTCGATCGCCTGGTACTCGGCGTGCAATTTCATCGCTGCCTTGTCGCCAACATTCTGGTTTCTGTTCCTGTTCCGGACATTGCTCGGTATCGGCATGGGCGCCGAATGGCCCTGCGGTGCGGCATTGGCAATGGAATCCTGGCCGATCCGCTCGCGCGGCTTTATGGCCGGCGTCCTCCAGGCGTCCTGGGGCATCGGCGCCTTATTGTCGAGCGCCGCCTATGGTTTGCTCTATAATTCAATCGGTTGGCGCGGTTTGCTGATGATCGGCGTCATACCGGCGCTGTCGATCGTCTATGTGCGCAAATTTGTGAAAGAGCCGCCGGTCTGGCTCGAAAACCGTCGGCTGCAGCGCGCCGAGCACCGCGAGGTTCGGGTGCCGCTGCTCAAAATCTTCAAACGCGGGCTCCTATACAACACGCTGACCGCGTGTTGGTGGATGGCGAGCGCCTTCGTCGTCGGGTATTCGATCGGCGGCTTGTTTCCAACCTATCTGCAAAGAGACCTGCATCTGAGCCCGGCGTTGGTCGCGCTGCCGGTCATGCTGCAAAGCGTGGTTTTCTTTTTATCGGGTTCGCTGTGGGGTTTCGCCGCAGACCGGATCGGACGGCGCTGGGCAATCCTGATCCCAGTACTGATCACGATCCCGCTCACGCCCTTCTATCTGATGACCGGCAATTACACAATGATCCTGATATTCTTCACGATTCAGGGAGCCTTTGGCGCCGGTGGAATGCATACCCTGCATCCGGCCTATCTCTCCGAACGATTTCCGACCGAGGTGCGGGCCACGGCGGCCGGCTTCGTTTACCACCAGGGAGCCATCTTTGGCGGGTTGACAGCACCGGTCATCACCTATTTTGCGACCAGCTGGCATCTGGGATTTGCCGTTCCGATGGCAGCCGGCACGATCCTCGGCTGTATTAGCGCGGCGTTCGCGGTGCTGCTTGGCCCCGAGACCAAAGGAACGGTGTTCAAGGCCGAATTGTCGGTCGCTTGACCGGCTGCGCTGGAGGATAACCGGCAGCGGTCACCTTGACGGCTGCCGGCCGGACTACGAACAGGTACCCTGGTGTTGTAAACACCCGACCTCCTTCGGATAAATCACGTTGCTACGGTGGCCCTGGGTTGCAATCTCGCAACTGCCCGGGACAGCTTCGGCATGCGCCATGCTGGTATAGCGGCCTAAACCCTAAAACAGCGCCCGTTTCTCGGCCAAGCCCGTGAGCTCTCGGCAGGCCCACAACCTAATATTGGTAAATATCCAACAAAAAACAACTTAAACGATTATCGCGGCGGCTCGAATCGTTAACCACGCTGTGAGAAAAGCGGCTCGGCGGTGTTCGTCATAGTGCGTCCGTGGTTCGGCATGGCGGCACAGCCGAACGCTGTTGCCGATATAGCCGTGTCGTCATTCACGGCGTGGTGAGGCTCCGCCGACAGGAGCCGCCGCGAACGGGAGGATACGTCGTGACCACCGACGCACAGACGATCGCAACCGGCCGGATTGCCGCACGGATCGACCGGTTGCCGCTCACCTGGGCACAATGGAGATTGGCGCTGATCACCCAGATCTTCTGGGGTGTGATCATTGCAGCTGATGGCATCCCAGCCAAGCTCTACCCTTTTGTCTGGGGACCCGAGCACGCGTTCGGGCTTGGCGCTTTGGCCATATTGCTGGCCGTCGGCAACGGCGCGGGCATTCTGATCGGCGAATACCTGATGGGCATTGTCGCCGATCGCTGGGGGCGCAGAACCGCTCTGCTGTTCTCCTCACTCGCCATCGCCTTTTTGCTATGGCCCACGGCTTTGACCAACAACTATCCCCTTTTATTGCTGTTTTTCGGTCTCTCGTCGATCGGCATGGGCGGGGTCCTATCGACCAACGTCGTCTATATGGGCGAAATCGTACCGCCGAGAGAACGCGGTCGAGTGATGTTAGCGTCACAGGTATTGGCAGTCGTCACCTTTGGCGTGCTGGGCAATTTGCCGGCGATCTATTGGGTCCCGTCCCATTATCATTGGTTTATCTATCTTTATTGCGTGCTGGCCCTTGTCGTGCTGGTACCGTTGGCATTGTGGGCGATGCCCGAATCGCCGCGCTGGTTGGAGGCGCACGGCCGGCACCAGGAGGCCGAGCAAGTCGTCAGCCGCCTGGAAGGCGAGTGTCTACGGCGCAGCCAAAAAACCAGCCTGCCCGAACCAGCCTATGCCGCCTATGTCGTCCCAGTCACCGAGCACGTGCCGGTAAAGCAGTTACTGCGCGGGGAATACGGTCGGCGCACCCTCGTGCTGTTGACCGTCTGGATCCTCGCCTATAGCGGCATGTTCTACGGTTTTGGCGGGTACGAGCCATCGGCACTGCATGCCTTTCACCTGAGCGCAGGCGAGACCTTTGGCGTGATCCTGGTCTCGTCGGTCGCCGGTGGCGGTATCGGATTGGCGATCTGCTCGCTGCTCGGCGAGGCGGTGGAGCGCCGCCAAACGATTTTGGTGTGCGGGCTGATCAATGTCGCGGCGCTATGGATTTTTTATGTCTACCATTCGGTGGCGGCGTCGTTCGTACTGATCACGATCTCCTGGGGGGCGGCGCAGGTTCTATTATTCAATCTATACAACTATACTGCAGCAAGCTACCCGACGCGGCTGCGGGCGACCGGCATGGGGCTTACCGACGGCGTCGGACATCTGGGCTCGGTATTTGGCCCGATTGTGGCGGGGGCGTTGTTTGCGGCAACGGCCTCGGTCGGCTTTGTCGGCTGGTTCGCCTATGTGACGATCCCGGGCGCGTTGATCCCCGCCCTCATGGTGGCGTGGTTCGGGATCAACCAGCGCCGCGCGATCCTGGAACAGATCTCGACCTGAGAGCAAATTAGGAATCGCGCGGGCTACCCGGCCCTACCGATTGCTGCGCCCGTCAAGTTGCGCGCGCGACACGTCTTGCGTTGAACTGACTACGGGCTCAGTGCATCGGACGCCATATCGATGGCGATCAGTGCCGGTGGACGCCGGCTTCGGTCACGATCAGATCCATCGGAATGTCAAAATCCTGCGGGTGGATCGTTTCGAGCCGCGACAACTCAAAGCCGACACCGATCGCCATCGGCCGGGGCGCTAAGGCCGCCAATGTGCGGTCGAAATAACCGCCACCATAGCCGAGCCGATAGCATTGCCGGTCAAAGCCGACGAGCGGTGCCAGCACCGCCTGCGGCACCACAACCGCGCGCCGTTCCGGGATCGGAATGCTCCACACCCCGTCGATAAGCGGGTCGCCCGGCCGCCAGAGCCGGTATTCGAGCGGTCCCTTTTTTTCGACGACGACCGGCAGCGCTGCGGAAAAACCCGCCGCGATCAGTCGTTCGATTAGCGGCCGCGCGTCGAACTCGGCCTGAAAGGGCCAATAGACGCCCAAGATGATGGCGGGCCGCGCCGTCAGCAGCGCGTAGAGCTCAGCTTCAATCGCGCGGCCCCAAGCGCGCCGCTCGGCCGCCGATGCACCGGTGCGGAGCGCCAACAAGCGGCGGCGTTCCTCGCGCCGCCAGACCCTCACCGCGTTGGCATCCAATGCTCGCCTACCGTATAATCGCTCGCTGCGCCGGCGCCGATGCCGTGATCGGCCTCATTTCGGCACCAGATCGAGCACTGTCTCGCCGTTTGCAGCCGTTCCGCCAGCTGCGAATGAAAATGCCGCAGCCATTCGACCATTTCCTTGGGTCGTTCGACCGGCTGCACATTTCGTATTCGTCCGCGATGAGTTCCATGATCATCCGCATGTTTTGGACTTCGACCCCGCCAAACGGGTAATCGAACAGCAGATCGTAGTAGAGCTTGAACGATCCAGGCCGGCTGTTCGGCTTCAATCGCAAGGCTTCAAGTTCGTTCAGCCACGTCCTGACCTCGCACCGGAAATGCTGGCGCGTCTCGGGTGGAAATTCGAAGCCGACCAGTTTGACCAAGTGGCGGTTGAGCGGGTTGGGCAGACCGAGAATGATGTGCTCCACAAGCTTGCGCGGATACGTCATCCCGCCGGCTTCGGCGAGCTTCATCGCGCATGCGCCTGCACCCGGGCTAGAACAATCCGGTAATGCGCCCTTCAGCATCGACCTCGATGCTGTTCGCCGCCGGCACCCGCGGCAGGCCGGGCATGGTCATGATCTCGCCGCAGATCACGACCACGAACTCAGCCCCTGCCGACAGCCGTACCTCGCGCACGCCAATGATATGGCCGCTCGGCGCGCCCTTGGCGTTGGGGTCGGTCGAAAAGCTGTATTGCGTCTTAGCGATGCATACTGGGAACTTGCCGTATCCCAGATCTTGCCATTGCACTAACTGGTCGCGGACCGATTTGTCGGCCTCGATGTCGCCGGCGCCATAGAGCCGCTGGGCGATCGTGCGGATCTTGTCCAATAACGGCATCTCGTCGGGGTAGAGCAGCTGGAGCTTGGCAGTCCCGCTTTCGGCGAGATTGACCACGGCGTGCGCCAGCTCGACCGCACCTTCGCCGCCCTGGGCCCAATGGTCGGCGATGATGCATTTGACGCCTTCGGCCGCGCACAGCTCCTGCAGCTTGGCGTGCTCGCGCGCGGTATCGGCGCTGAAGCGGTTGACCGAAACCACCGCTGGCACGCCGAACTGACGCAGATTGGCGAGATGGCGTTTGAGATTGGTGAAGCCCTGTTCGATCGCGCCGACATTCTCCTCGCGCAGCGAATTGAGCGCCACGCCGCCATGCATTTTCAGCGCGCGCACCGTCGTCACCACAACGGCGGCGGACGGGCGCAACCCGGTCTTGCGACACTTGATATCGAAGAATTTCTCGGCCCCAAGATCGGCGCCGAACCCGGCCTCGGTGACGACATAGTCGGCGAGCTTCAAGGCCGAGGTGGTGGCAATTACCGAATTGCAGCCATGTGCGATGTTGGCGAACGGGCCGCCATGGATGAACACCGGACTATGCTCGATCGTCTGCACCAGATTGGGCTCGATGGCGTCTTTCAGGAGGGCGGTCATCGAGCCAGCGGCTTTGACATCAGCGGCGGTCACCGCCTTGCGCTCGCGCGTCTGGCCGACGACGATATTGCCGAGCCGCCGCTGCAGATCGTGGAGATCGCTGGCCAATGCGAAGGTCGCCATGACCTGCGAGGCGGCGGTGATGTCGAACCCGTCCTCGCGCGGAAAGCCGTTGGCGACGCCGCCAAGCGAGTTGACGATCGAGCGTAATGCCCGGTCGTTCATGTCTATCGCCCGTCGCCAGGTGACCCGGCGCGGGTCGATGCGCGGCTCGAGCCCGTAATAGATGTGGTTGTCGACCATCGCCGCGAGCAGATTGTTGGCGGCGCCGATCGCGTGCAGGTCTCCGGTGAAGTGGAGGTTGATGTCCTCCATTGGCACGACCTGGGCATAGCCGCCGCCGGCGGCCCCGCCCTTCATGCCAAAGCACGGGCCCATGCTCGCCTCGCGCAGACATAAGATCGCCTTTTTGCCGATCAGGTTGAGCGCGTCGCCGAGCCCGACGGTTGTCGTCGTCTTGCCTTCGCCAGCCGGGGTCGGGGTGATTGCGGTAACGAGGATCAGCTTGGCGTTTGGCCGGTCGGGCAGCGAGTGGATATAGTCGAGCGCGATCTTGGCTTTGTACTTGCCGTACGGCGACACTGCATTGTCGGGTATGCCGA
>JAFAOB010000007.1 GCA_019238055.1 Alphaproteobacteria bacterium | reverse complement strand
GCATGGTCGGGTTTGTCAACGTCAAGACCGACTACCGCGCCCGCGCCACCACGGTGCGCTTTTCCAGCCGCGAAACCTGAGCCCCCGCCCGCGTCATAAGAAAGGGGCGCCGCCCGGCGCCCCTTTTCGTAATTTCATTAAGATATGGCTCGTGCGCTTTGGAGCAGTCCGGCAAATCCAACAAATTCGGTTAGCCGCGCCCTTGGCATTCCGCGTTGGCGATTGCGTCGCGCGATCCATCGCATCAAGAGAGCCTGGGGACTTGGCGGTCGCGACCGTGTTACCATCTGGGATGATGGCTCGGTCACAGATGAAAACGGTGCGCACCTCGGCAACATCTTTGACGAAGGCTAAACCCTTCGAACCGGGCAGAGTATTCGCCAGCCTTGGTTTCGTCGGCGATCGGCTGCAACCGCAGCATGTCACCGACATTCTGGGGATCTCCCCGAATAAATCCTGGAGCCGGGGTGAACTGTTCCGACCCGGACCGCGCAGCCCCGAAATCGTCGCACGAACGGGAGCGTGGTGGCTTTCAACCGAAGGTCTGGTTTCCGGCCAAGATTTAGACGCGCATCTTGCTTTTCTTGTAGGGTTGATCTCGCCGGAAGGCGATGGCAATCGGCTTTCGCGGCTGCAGGAACTGATGCGCGACGAGAGCGCGGTCGCCCATGTGGGCTGCTTCTGGCACGGCGAAGCCGGCGCACGGCCGCCCGCAGTCCCGCCTTTCGCCGCCGCTGCGTTCAATCGCCTGCCCGCCGAGATCGAAGTCGATTTCGATACGGATTGACTGATGTGGTCACCGCGCATTTCGATCGCGGAGCCCGGCGATGATCAGAATCTCCCATGATCCAGAAGCGGATGCCGTCTATGTCCGGTTCGCGAAGCAAAAATCGTCGAGTCAGAAGAAGTCAGCGATGGCATCATTCTCGATTTCGACGCCAGCGGCTGAGTGGTCGGCTTCGAAATGCTGGACGTCCGACAGCGGTTTCCCGATGCCGACCTGTCGCGAGTCGATGTCGAATGGCGTAAAACGCCGCCGCCAGCGCGGCGGAGTGCAAGGACATCACCCGGCATTGCTGCACAAGAGGGCATGGTCGGTTTTGTCAACGTCAAGACCGACTATCGCGCCCGCGCCACCACCGTGCGCTTTTCCAGCCGCGAAACCTGAGCGGACTCCGGGTGATGAAGGGGGCGGCGATGCCGCCCCGCGGCCCAAGCGGTGCCCTCCAGGCGCCCTGTTTGTTGAGCAGGTGGTTGCGGTCGCCTACCGGCCGAACCCGACCCGGGGTTGGGGACCCCAGAAAAACGCGCCGCTGCCCGGATCGGTTTCGATCGTTATCAGCGCCGAGCCGTCGATCGCGACAAAAATATCGAAATTCAGGCCGGCACTTGGCACTTGGTAGGTCCCGGTACAGTCGGGGTTAAGCGTGTAAGTTATCGGGAGCGGGGACGCCACGTTTTGGTCAACGCCGTTGAGGGAGAAGCTCACATAGTCCATACCAGCCCCGTCTCCATTGAAGATATAAAATCCAGCGCTGGTGCCTGTCGACGCTGACGTCACCCCAAACGCCGGGGGAAACAGCGTTCCGGTTCCGTTGAAGAGATATTGTCCGTTAAGCGTGGCCAGGGTGCACCTGCCTTCGTTTTCCCCGGCATGCGTCGCGATGGGGCCCGCGATTGCGAGCGCTGCAATGCCAATCGCCCATAGTCATAGACGCTTCATGTTTACCTCCCCGCGAAGAAAATCGATCGGCTCGGCCGGAGTGGCCGGCCGCCGATCGAAGCCTGCTTGAGGGAGTGCGCGCTACGAGGCGAGTCTTAAACAATCCAAAATAGGATAAAATATTCTGAAATCGGCTAACGCACAGGGGGCAGCCGCGTGCACGCACCTTCCGCGGCGGATGCCTGCCTCTTCGGGGAGTTCCGTCTCGACCGGCGGATCGGCGTGCTGTTTCGCAGGGATCAGCGCGGCGTTTTCGCGCCCTTGGTGATGGGTTCGCGCGCACTCGAAATTCTCGGCGTGCTGGTCGAGCGTCCAGGGGAACTCGTGCCGCGCGCCGAGATCATTTCCGCGGTCTGGCCGGAAACCGCAGTCGAAGACAGCAATCTCGGCGTGCAGATCGCGGCGCTCCGTCGGGTTCTTGATAAGAGCCGGACCGAAGGAAGCTGCATCCAGACCATTCGCGGCCGCGGCTATCGCTTCACCGCGCCGGTAACGCGCGTGCCGACGGATGCCGCGATGGTAGAGACGAGCAAGGAGCTGCCGCTGCCGGACAAGCCCTCATTGGCGGTGATGCCCTTCCAGAACATGAGCGGCGATCCCGAACAGGACTATTTTGCCGACGGCATGGTCGAGGAGATCATCACCGCGCTCTCCCGCATCCGCTGGCTGTTCGTCATCGCTCGCAATTCGACTTCCACATACAAGGGCCATGTCATCGACGTGAAGCAGGTCGGCCGCGATCTGGGGGTGCGCTATGTCCTCGAAGGCGCGGTGCGCAAAGCCGGCGGTCGCGTACGCATCAGCACGCAATTGATCGACGCGACTACCAGCGCGCATCTTTGGGCCGATCGGTTCGACGGTTTGCTGGAAGACATCTTCGAGCTGCAGGACAAAGTGGCGGTCAGCGTGGCCGGCGTGATCGAGCCGACTCTGGAGGCGGCCGAGACCCGTCGCTTGGCCGACCGGCCGACAAACGACCTTACGGCGCTCGATTTTTATCTGCGCGCGCTCCCGGATTTGGACGCATTTGGGAAGAACGGCCTAATTCGGGCGCTCGACCTGCTCGGGCAGGCGATAGAACGCGATCCGCATTACGGTCCGGCTCTCGCCCTGGCGGCCCACTGTCACCAGGGGCTCGAGGTCAACGGCTGGACAGAAGACCCTGAAGCGACCCGGCGCACCAGTGTCGAACTCGCCCGACGGGCGCTGCGCAGTGGCCCCGAAGACCCTAACGTCCTGGCACTTGCGGCCTTCGTCCTCGGATATTTCGGCGAGGACATCGATGTCTCGCTCGGCTTGATCGACCGCTGTCTGACTCTCAACCCGAGCTGCGCCCGCGGCTGGCACTGGAGTGGCTTGCTAAGGCTCTTCGCCGGTCAGCCCGATACTGCGCTCCAGCATTTTCAGAACTATTTGCGCCTAACACTACAGTTGCAATTACTCAAATAGTTGATAATCGTTAGACTTTTACACGCATTTCAGGACCAATTTGCCGTGCACAGACGCATGTGGCGCAGCGACTATTGATAGAACATTACAGCCGCAATGTGCGCGAAAAGGAAGGTGCAACTGTAGTGCTAAGCCCGCGCGATCGTATGGCAACCTATCTGAATGGAATTGGCGAAGCCCACTTCTTCAACCGCCGGTTCGAAGACGCAGCGGCAACGCTGCTGGCCTCGCTCGACCTGGCTCCGAGCTTTCCAGTGACTTATCGCGTTCTCGCGTCTTGCTACGCCCATATGGGACGGCTTGAGGAGGCCCGAGCCATTGTCAGTCGGCTGCGTGCAATCACGCCAGTCGTGGTGGAGCGCGCAACGCGATACCGAAAGCCGGAGCACCGCAAACTGTTTCTGTCCGGCCTGCGGATGGCGGCCCGCGAGGCGGAATGACCCAGACCCGCCGCGCGGCAATTCTCGCCAGTCCCTGGCGATGAGGGCAGGTGACCTCCTGGACCGTATGCGGGCAAACCCGCAGGCGGATTGGACGATTACCGATGTCGAGCGGATTTGCCGAGCATGCGGTTTGACTATTACGCCGCCGCGCCGCAGCTCGCATTACAAGGTGCGCGATCCGAAAAGCGAAACAACTTTGACGATTCCGGCGCGAAGGCCGATCAGAGCGGTGTGCATTCGGGCGCTCGTCGCGCTCGTCGATCGTTTCCGTGGAGGATCGGACGGATAAATGACCTATCGCTATCGAATCACATTGCGGCCGCTCAGCGCCGCGGAAGGCGGCGGCTGGCTAGCCGAGGTCCCGGAGCTCCCTGGATGCATGTCAGACGGCGAGACGCCACAAGAGGCGGTCGAGAACGTCATGGATGCGATTGGCTGCTGGATCGAGGCTGCGGAAGAAGATGGCCGGGCTATCCCCAGCCCCGTGGACGCCGATGCGGCGTGACCGTGATAACGACTGCAAGTCGGTGTTGCAGCAATTGATCGAGGCGGTCGACGGCAAGACCGCCGAGCGGTTTGCGCCGTGGCGCAACAAACTGCACGAGGGCGAAGCGAAGAAGCGCAGCCGTGCCGGCGGCAACTACCCGACCGACGGCGACATCCATCCCTTGCGGCTGTGCGAGGAGATCAAGAATTTCATGCAGCGCGAGGCGATCCTCTCGGTCGACGGGCAGGAGATCCTGAATTTCGGGCGCCAATCGATCCCGACTTTTGTCCCCGGTCACCGGCTCAATTCCGGGCCCTTTGGGACGATGGGTGTGGGCCTGCCGTTCGCGGTCGGCGCCAAGGCGGCCAAGCCCAATGCCCAGGTCATCTGCCTGCACGGCGACGGCTCCTTCGGACAGAACGCGATGGAACTCGACACCGCGGTTCGTCACAAACTGCCGCTCTTGTGCGTGATCAGCCTCAACGGCGGGTGGACCGCCGACCCGGAACGCAACAAGCCCGGCCGCGATCTCGGCTACACGCGCTATGACAAGATGGCCGAGGCGCTTGGCTGCTACGCCGAATATGTCGAGCAGCCCGAGGACATCCGCCCGGCCTTGCAGCGCGCGTGGCGCAAGGTCGAGGAGGGCATGGTCGGGTTTGTCAACGTCAAGACCGACTACCGCGCCCGCGCCACCACGGTGCGCTTTTCCAGCCGCGAAACCTGAGCCCCCGCCCGCGTCATAAGAAAGGGGCGCCGCCCGGCGCCCCTTTTTTCTGGTGTAATTCGTACACGGCCTCAGGGTGATCCGCCTGACAAAGCATGCGCAAGAGGCCGTAGGCGTCCGCAGCATCGCCCTCACTTGGATCGAGGAGGCGGTAAGCTCACTTGACTTGGTTGAAGCCGATCCGCGTTACCCGGAGCGCAGGCGATCCTACAAAGCCATCACCGAATATGGCAGCCGGGTGTTGCAGGTTGTGCATCGACAAGAAGGCGATGATATCGTGATTATTACAGTACATCTCGACCGCGGAGCCCGGCGATGATCAGAACTTCCTATGACCCTGAGGCCGACGCGATGTTCGTCTGGTTCGGCCCGGACGGCGTCAAATCCGCCGGAACCGAAGAAGTGTCGCCAGGCATCATGCTGGATTTCGACAGCGAAGGCCGCGTGATCGGCATCGAGGTGCTCGATGTCAGCGAGCGCATGATGCGGCCGAAAGCCGCCGCCTGACTTGCAGCATCGTGGCGCAAGAAGCCATGCGGGTTGCTGAACTCAAAGGAAAAAGCCGCAGTTCGATGGCTTTCAAAGGCGGTATCGGCTCTGCTTGTAACCGAACCGATACCGCTTTGACAATCTTGCACTACCGCCCGTTGCTGCCGCTGGCACCCTGTGCCGGGCCGGAACCGCCGGCGCCCGTTCCGCTCTGGCCCCAATTCGCACCCGACGCGCCGGTAGTGCTGTCGCTGCGTTCTGAGTTGCCCCCGGTATTGCCGCTGTTTCCGCTCGTGCCGTAAGCGCCGCTGCTCGCCGAACTTCCGGCGGTTCCCGCAGTTCCGCCGGCGGCCCCACTCGTACTCTGAGCATACCCAATCGCAGCTGTGCCTGCGAGAAATGCGGCAACCATCGCTGCCATACTGAGTTTGGTCCACATTCGATATCTCCATTGACCGGGACTGCCTTGACCCGGGCTAAACGCGAAGCGGAAATTCACCGTTCCAACAAGACGCAGCGCTACCAGTGTGCTCACCGGCAGTGGTTACGCGGCCGGCAGGCCGGAAGCCTGCTCATGCAACGACGGCCCGCTTCTCAAACTGGATGACCTGACCCTCCGGCAGCCGATGCGAAGGCGAAAAGTGCCGGCAGGCGCCCTTTTCTTGAATCCGCTCCAGGCGGCTGCGTGCGATCACATCTGTTGTGATCAAGACGGCAACACGGTATCGGAAGCTGGAACATCGCGAGCTGTTGCTCACGGGGCTGCGAGGCTGCGCTTGGCAGCAGGCGAAGCGATGTGAATCGTACTCGAATACCGCCAATTGGTAGGGCTACCAGGCGGTTCCCCACACTTCGTAGTTAAGTTTTCAAATGGGAATTGCAACCGCGCTCGAATTACCGCATTATCTGGTCGGCATCGTTTTGTCCCCCCAACGATGCGTTGTACCTGTCGGATGGGCAAATCGACAGGACCAGAGGCCCCGGTCCCCCCCGACCGGGGTTTTCTGTTTGGGGCCGAGGCTCTCTTTGTCGCATTGGGAGGTGGGTCTGGTTTTGCTGACCGGGCATTTCTTAGAATGTCGCGCGGTACGGAGACCTACGATCACAAGGAACTGTCGATGGCGCTCGATGATAATGCCGCACGCGTGCTGGAGATGGTGCGCCTCTCGGGCCGCCCGTCTTTCGAAGCCGTGGGCCCGACCGAGGCGTGGGCTCTCTTTCTGCACGGCCGCGTTGTTTTCTCGCCCGATCCGGCAGCGGTGGCTGAAATCCGCCACATGATGAAGCCGCCCGCCCGCTATTAGCCGCTAGCTCTCGCCTCCGGGCCGGGTCCCGCCGCAAATGCCGACTCGGCAATGGCTGCGCTTGATCTTGGTGGGGCTCGGCGCCTCGGTCGTGCCGCTCGACACTGCGGTCAATATCGGTTTCCCGGATATTACCCGCAGCTTCGGCTTGCCGATCCAGATGATCCAATGGGTCGTGATCTGCTATGTCCTGACCTATGCCAGTCTGATGCTGGCCTTTGGCCGGGTTGGCGATATTTTCGGACATGTCCGGGTTTTCCGCGCCGGATTGGCCTGGAGTGTGGCTGCGTTCTTGCTGTGCGCGGCAGCACCCGCCTATGACTGGCTGCTATTTTGCCGCTTTCTGCAGGGGATTGGCGCCGGTCTTGTCATCAGTGTCGCCCCGGCGCTGGTGACCGAGCTGTTTCCCGAGAGCCGACGCAGCCGGGCCGTTGCCGCGTTCACAATGATCTTCGCGCTGGCCTCGGCCTCGGGGCCGCTGGTCGGCGGCGCACTTGTCAGCCTCTGGGGCTGGCCGGCGGTCTTCTGGTTTCGTGCGCCGATTGCTCTTGTGGCGCTGGTATTTTTCAGAGGGCTGCCATCCCGCACTGGTGTGGCGACGCACGAAGCGCTTGATCTCTTTGGCGCGGTGCTGCTGGCGCTGACGATTAGCAGCCTTCTGCTGTTCATCAACGCAGCGCCGCGGCTCGGACCTGGCGATTGGCAGTACCTTCTGTTGCTGCCGCTCGCCGCTGCCGGGGCATGGATGTTTTTGCGCCGCGAAGCCCGGTTTCCCGCACCGATCGTCAATCTCGAATTTTTTCGCAGCCAACCGTTTCTCGTGATCAATTTGGCGAGTGTGCTGGTCTATTTGACGAGTTTTTCGGTATTGCTGTTTGTGCCGTATTACCTAGTCCGCATTGCGGGCCTCTCGTTGCCCGCGGCCGGCGCTATTCTCGCCGCCTCTTTTGCCGGTACAATCGCGGCATCGCCAATTGCCGGGCGGTTGATCGAGTCTATAGGCGCCGGCTCTATTGCGCTGGCCGGGGCGGTGCTCGGCGGGGCGGGACTGATCGCGATCGGCGCCCCGAATGTCGCCGCGTTTGGCGGGACGGCGCCGATGCTCGCTGCACTGATCCTGCAGGGGTTTGGTGTTGGTCTGTTTCAGGTCGGCTATATGGACGTGGTCCTCGGCACGATTCCGCATCACCATCGCGGGGTTGCCGGCAGTGTCGCGATGTTGACCCGCACGCTCGGCATCGTCGGCGGAGCGACCTTGTTGACCCTCGCCTTCCACGGCGTCGAAGGATCGGCTCTCGCCGCCGGACAGACGACGCCCGCAGCTTTCTTGTCGGCTTTTCGATCGACCTTTTGGGCTGCGGGCCTCGTCTCGATATTGACCGGTCTGGCAACGCTCGTCTTTGCCAGAAACCAACGACGCTAAGTGACCGAAGCGTCGTCTTCGAGCGTAAAGCCGACTTTCAGAACCACCTGGAAATGCGCGACCTTGCCGTCCTCGACATGGCCGCGGGTCTGAATCACCTCAAACCAGCCGACTTGCCGCAGGGTACGCGAGGCCCGGCCGACGGCGTTTCTGATCGCATCCTCGATGCTTTGTTCCGAGGAACCGGCGACCTCGATGATTCGATAAACATGGTCTGGCATTGCACCCTCCTGTTGTTAGCCGCGGGCCCCGCGCCGGCAGCGTTGTCGCCCCGGCAGCGTGTCGCCTAGAGAAAACACGCGGAGCGTCAGCTCGTCCCGCAAGGCAATTTAGACCAACCCGTGACGGTTCGCCCGCGTTATTCTTGCGCCCGATTTGGAGAGGAGGGTCGAATGCCGGTTACGATGTACCACAATCCGCGCTGCAACACCTCGCGGCGGACCCTGGCGTTGTTGCGCGAACGCGGCGTCGAACCTCAGATCATCGAATATCTGAAGACCCCGCCTTCGGCTCCCGAGCTCAAGCAAATTCTCGGCAACCTGAACATGCCCGCGGCCAAATTGCTGCGCAAAAAGGAAGCGGCGGCGGCCGGAATTGACCCGAAGGCGCTGTCGGAAGACCAGCTGATTGCGGCGATGGTCAAAAACCCGATCGTCATCGAGCGGCCGATCGTCTTGTCCGAGGGCAAGGCCGCTCTCGGACGCCCGCCCGAGGCGGTGCTGGCAGTGCTTTAGCGCAGTTTCGAAAGTTCCCGAGCCGTCGAGCGCACGCTGCGGTCCACCTTCAAACCTGCCCCGAACACCCGACTGCCACCCCTGCCGGTTTGCGCCAAGCTGCGGAGCCGCCCGGTGTTGCCGCCGGATTACCCTCTATCCGCATTTGGAATAGTCGCAGCTGGTGCATTGGTCACAGCCTTCGATGCGGATCAGCGCCGCCTCGCCGCATTTCGGGCATTGCGCCGGGCGCGGCAAGGCCGGCGAGGCCGTGCCGGCGGAACGGCCGGACAAACTCACCACCTTGGCTTCGGCGGCCCGGTCCATTCCCCGCTGCGGCAAAAAGCCGATCTCGATCATGTGCCGCTCGATGACATCGCCGATTGCCGCGAGCAGAGAGGGGACATATCTGCCATCCATCCAAGCACCGCCGCGCGGATCGAACACTGCCTTCATCTCCTCGACGACAAACGACACGTCGCCGCCGCGGCGGAACACGGCGCTGATCATCCGCGTCAACGCCACGGTCCAGGCATAGTGCTCCATGTTCTTTGAGTTGATGAAGACCTCAAAGGGACGTCGTCGGCCGTCCTGCACGATGTCGTTCAAGGTGATGTAGAGCGCGTGCTCGCTTTCCGGCCAACGCAATTTGTAAGTTTGGCCGGGCAGTGCCTCGGGCCGGCTGAGCGGCTGGGTCATGTACACCACCGCACCCGCCTCAAAGATGTCGGCCGGCTTTGGCGGCGCAACAGGTGCCGGCGGCGGCAAGGGCAGTTCGGGTTGCTCCGGGACGCGAGGCGCCGCGGTCGCTGTCGGGCGCGTTGCCAGCACCGCACCCGTCACCTCGTTCGGGCGGTAGGTGGTGCAGCCTTTGCAGCCCAGCGCATAGGCCCGCAGGTAGACATCCTTGAAGCACCCGAACGGGATGTCGGCCGGGACATTGATCGTCTTCGAGATCGAGCTGTCCACGTGCTTTTGCACCGCGGCCTGCATGACGAGATGGTCTTCGGGGGTCAGCACCTGGGCATCGACAAAATAATCGGGCAGTGGCGCCAACTCGCTGCGAAGCCGGCGGAACAGCCGATGCGCATAGTCCTCGACCTCCTCCTCGCGGCGCGCACCGTCGGGCATCAGCACATTGCGTGTGTGTCGAAAGCTGAAAACCGGCTCGATGCCGGATGAGACATTGTCGGCAAACAGCGAAATCGTCCCGGTGGGTGCCACCGACGTCAACAGCGCATTGCGGATTCCGCGGCGAGCGATTGCTTCGCGCACATCGTGATCAAGTGCCGCAACCGTCTCGCCCTCCAGATAACGGTCGCGGTCGAACAGCGGGAACGGCCCCTTTTCGGCCGCCAATGCCGTTGAAGCGAGATAGGCCTCGCGCTCGATGACGCCGAGCCACTCCTCGCTCGCCGCCACCGCTGCTGCCGAACCATAGCGCAACCCGCACAACAGCAGCGCATTGGCAAGCCCGGTGACGCCGAGCCCGATGCGGCGCTTGCTGGCGGCTTCATGCTGTTGCTCGGGCAGTGGGAATTGGGAGATGTCGATGACATTGTCCATCATCCGCACGCAGTCCGGCACCAAAGCTCTGAGCCGATCGAGGTCGAGCCGGGCCCGCGGCGTAAACGGCGCCGCGACCAGCCGAGCCAGATTGATCGATCCGAGAAGGCAGGCACCGTACGGCGGTAGCGGTTGCTCGCCGCAAGGATTGGTCGCCTGGATCGTTTCGCAATACCATAAGTTGTTGCGGCGGTTGATGCGGTCGATAAAGATCACACCCGGCTCGGCATAGGCATAAGTCGCCCGCATGATCTTGTCCCACAACTCGCGGGCTGGCAGGACCTTGGCGACGGAACCCCCGGGTCCGGTTGGGAACACCAATTCCCAGGGTGCGTCTTCCGCCACCGCCTGCATAAAGGCATCGGTCACCAGCACCGATAAGTTGAACATGCGCAGCCGGCCCGGTTCGCGCTTGGCTTCGATAAAATCTTCGATATCGGGATGGTCACAGCGCAAGGTCGCCATCATCGCACCGCGGCGGTAACCGGCGCTCATGATCGTGCGGCACATTGCATCCCATACATCCATAAACGACAACGGCCCGGAGGCATCGGCGCCGACCCCTTTGACCGGCGCACCGCGCGGCCGAAGGGTCGAGAAATCGTAGCCGATGCCGCCCCCTTGCTGCATCGTCAGCGCCGCCTCGCGCAGATGGGCAAAGATCCCGCCCATATCGTCGGGGATTGTGCCCATCACAAAGCAGTTGAACAAGGTTACGTTGCGGCCGCTGCCGGCGCCGGCGACCACGCGGCCCGCCGACAGAAACTTGAAGTCCTCCATCGCCCGGTAAAAGCGCTCAGCCCAGTTTGCCGGCTCGCGCTCCGGCGTTGCGAGCGCCGTCGCGACCCGTCGCCACGTGTCTTCGATCGTCTTGTCGAGGGGCTCGCCGGAGGGCGCTCTGAGACGATATTTCATGTCCCAGATCTGCTGCGAGATCGCACCGACGAGAGGCATGGCCGACCGTCCTCCTGCCGCGGCCGATACCGACCGCCAATTTACGAACGAAAGCGGAACTATGATACACATTTGTCGT
This sequence comes from Alphaproteobacteria bacterium, assembly GCA_019238055.1. Classification (GTDB taxonomy): domain Bacteria; phylum Pseudomonadota; class Alphaproteobacteria; order ATCC43930; family CGMCC-115725; genus AP-15. The sequence continues at coordinate 7,250 of JAFAOB010000007.1, read as the reverse complement.
GCCGCTGTCGCGGCGCCCGGCATGTTCAGCTACACTAAAAGCATGAAAGTACCGGCTGATACGCTCTACCAAGAAGATTTCTATGCCTGGACCCAGCAACAGGCGGACCTGCTGCGGCACCTGCGCCCAGCCGTCGGCAACCGCATCGATATCGAAAACCTTGTGGAGGAGATCGAGGATTTGGGACGGAGCGAACTTCGCACTGTGCAGTCGCTCGTCGAGCATATCATCGAACATCTGCTGAAGCTGGAATTCTCCGGACTGGACGAGCCGGCCGAGCATTGGCGCGACAAAATTGTTGAATGGCGGTTGCAGCTCGACAAGATCCTGACGCGGAGCATCGCGGCAAAACTTGATCTGGCGTCGCGATATAAGTCGGCGCTGCGGCTCGTTCGGCGGCTCGAACGCGACGCCCCCGGCCTGATCAGCCGGCTTCCTCCGGCTTGTCCCTATTCGCTCGCACAGATTGTCAGCGGCGAGGAGGACTGGTTTCCGGCGCCCCGCCCGCCCGGCTGTTGACGACTGCCATCGGCGCGATCGCCGCTCGCGGGTTCCTCGCCGCGCCCTCGAGTGCCGCGGTCGCTTTTTCGATCCGCTGTTCGAGCTCCTGCATCAGGCGGCGGCGCGGCCAACCCGGCGGGATCGGTTCGAGGAATTCGAGGGTTATACGGCCCGGCTGCTTGATAAAGCTGCGCCGGCCCCAAAACAGCCCGGAATTGACTGCGGCCGGGATCAAGGGCAACGACAGGGCCTGATACAGCGCATAAACACCGGGTTGATAGGGCGCCGTCGTCCCTGGCGCGATGCGGGTTCCCTGCGGAAAAATCACGATCGGGCGCGAGGCGGCGGCCTGGCGCGCCGCCGCCAGCATCGCGCGCACGGCCGCGGCACCGGCCTTGCGATCGATCGCGATCGCGCCGGCGCGGGCCATGTACCAACCATAAAACGGCAGCATCAGCAGTTCGCGTTTAACAATCGGCGCCGGATCGTTGAAGACGAGCGGCAGTGCAATCGCGTCCCATGCCGATTGGTGCTTCATCGCAATGATCGCGCCGCCGGGTGGGACCCGGTCGAGCCCGACAAGCCGATGGTCGAGCCCGACGATGACCCGCAGCAAAAACAGCACGCCACGCGACCAGAACCGGCCAAACCTCATCGCCACCCGGCGCGGCGCCAACAGGAATGGCAGCCCGAGTGTTCCGATAACGACGGTCCATGCGAAATAAGCGATATTGAACAGCGCGGCTCTCACCCGGCTCATCGCTGCGCCTCAGTCGCGATCCGCAGCGAGCCGCCAACGGACGGCTGCTCGACAAAGGGCAGAAATACCGCGGCAAGGTATTTCCCGTATTCGCCAATCAACAGCGCCGCCGTCCCGCGCCATGTCCACCAATTCTGCGGCCGGACCTGCTCGGAAAAGACCGGGTGAGGAATGATATCGAATTCCGGCATGGCCCGCTTGAACTCGAGCAGGCTGCGCGGCATGTGGTACCAAGAGGTTACAAGGCGCAGGCTGTGATAGCCCTGGTGCCGCATCCATTGCGCGGTTTCGAGCGCATTGCCGACCGTATTATCCGCCTGATAGCCGAGCACGATGCAGCAGCCTAGCCAGTGCGGAGCCGCTTCGCCGGTCTGACGCAGCAATTCGTTCATACTGACCCGCTGATCGACGCCCGACACAAAAAGCGTGCGTCCTTTCCCTTCGCGCAGCAGATCGATCCCGCTCTGCAGCCGCAAACTCCCGCCCGTCAAGACGACGATCGCATCGGTCGACGCCGCTTCGTGCTCGGGGAGCGGTGGCATGGCAAATCGAACAAGCCCGATCAGCATGAACAAAGCCACGGCAAACGCTGCGATTGCGGCGCCGAAGAGCGCGCGAGCCAACCGGCTCCGCTTCGCCGGGGCGGCTGCGATAGGACGATTATTGACAGGCTGCTTCTGCAGAAGAGGCAATTTCGACCACGCCAGCGTCCGAACACCTGCGGCGGATCATACCACCGGCTCCGGGCCGAAGTGGGCACGATCGGTGCGGGCCAGCGGCCGCGACGCATTGGGTTGCGACCGGAGAACCGCTCGAAACCGCGCATCGCCAATGATTGATTTTCCATCGAAACGGATGTCACCATTGGTTCGCACCATGCCGCAGAGCGCACGCAGCACCGTCGTCTTGCCGGCGCCATTGGCGCCCAGCAGGGTGCGCACATGCCCGCGTCGAGATCGAACCCTACCCCGAATAATGCCTGCTGCTCGCCGTAGAACGCCTCCAGCCCGGCGACCTCGAGCATCATGGTGCCGGTTTCCCGCCGAAAGCTGCATCTACGGTCTTGTAGCCAGCGCCGAGATAGGCCGCGATGACCGCTTCGTTCTCGAGCAGCGACCAGGCAGTCTCACTCACCGCTGTTTCCTGCCGACGCACCCAGGGCAGGCGCAACGCGTCGCTGACGAAGTCGCTGCGGCTGTGAGCGTGGGTGCCGAGGCGGACATTGTCGAGGACCGATTGCGGCCCGAACAAAGCGAGGTTTTGAAAGGTCCGCGCGATGCCGATCTCGGCGATGCGGTGAGCCGGCCGGCCAAGCAACGAGCGGCCCTCGAACCGGATGTCGCCGCTCGCCGGCGTGTAGAGCCGGCTGAGGCAGTTAAACAGCGTCGTTTTGCCGGCGCCATTGGGCCCGATCAGACCGAGGATCTGATCCTGATCGAGATCGAAAGAGACCCGTCAAGCGCGACGATCCCGCCAAACCTAACCACGACGTCATCGACCTCGAGCAATCTGGCGTCAGTCGGGCGGTCGGTCATCGATGTCTGAAAGCGATGCGAGGGGCGTTCCCCAAATTGCAACCGAGACCGGACACCGCCTATCCTTACTCCCGTCAAAAACGATCTACTCCCGTCAAAAACGATCTATTCCCGGTGAGCCTGCCGGGCTGTAATCCTCGCGTCAAGCCGGCAACCGCCGCCTTTTGCCGCTCCGATGATCGCATTGCGAGTCGCAGTCCGCATACACGCAGCGGCCGCTCCTCAAAAGAGGCAAGCGCCAGAGGCGCACCGCACCCCAAACCCGCGCTCTTTCCGGTATCTGATCGGCGTGCGGACTAATACACTTGGCCCATGACGATCCGCCGTGACCTTTTCCCGCCAATCGAGCCGTATCGCACCGGCGGGCTGCGCCTCGATGCCCTGCACACGATGTATTGGGAGCAGTCCGGTAATCCGCGCGGTACGCCGGTGCTGTTTCTGCACGGCGGACCCGGAGCTGGCGCCACCCCGGTGCACCGCCGCTTTTTCGATCCGGATTATTGGCGCATCGTCATTTTCGACCAGCGCGGGGCCGGGCGGTCAATCCCGCTCGGTGAAATCCGCGACAATTCGCCGGACCATCTCGTCGCTGACATTGAGCGCCTCCGCACCGAACTCGGCATCGAAAAATGGCTCGTCTTTGGTGGCTCCTGGGGTTCGACGCTGGCGCTCGACTATGCCGAGACCTATCCTCAGCGCTGCCTTGGACTCATCCTGCGCGGTATTTTTTTGTGCCGGGCGAGCGAGATCGAATGGTTTCTTTATGGCGCGCGGCGCTTTTTCCCCGAAGCCTGGCGCGCATTCGCAGGCTTTCTGCCGGAGTCCGAGCGCGGCGATATTCTCGCTGCTTACTATCGCCGTTTGATTGATCCCGACCCGGCTCTCCACCTCCCCGCCGCACGAGCCTGGGGCAGCTATGAAGGCGCTTGTTCGACCTTGTTGCCCAATCCTGAAACTATCGCGGCGTTTGGTGAAGAGCGCCTCGCTCTCGGGCTGGCACGCATCGAGGCGCATTTCTTCCGCAATCATTTGTTTAGCGGCGAGCGTGACCTGATCGCCCGTCTCGGGCGCATCCGCCATTTGCCCGGCATCATCGTTCAGGGTCGCTACGACATTGTCTGCCCGATCGCGACTGCCGACGAACTTGCCCGCGCTTGGCCGAACGCCGAGTTCGTGATCGTCCCCGATGCCGGCCATTCGGCGATGGAGCCCGGGATCCGCGAGCAGCTGGTGCTGGCGACAGAACGCATGAAACATCCCCCGCCGATCGGGGTGCGTCGCGCATGAAGCCGGCTCAGCGCTACTCACGCAGTCGAGCAATGCTCGCCGCAGCTTCACTCCGGTAGCGCAAAACCCATTTACCACGGCCTCTTGCCAATTCGCGGCGCCGTGATAACTCCTGCGATATCATGATGACGATCTTCGACAAATTGACCTTCGAGACAATACAGAGTGCACGGGTCGGCTGGTTTTTTGGTCAAAAGCTACTGGCCGCAAGGCTGAGCCGGCCAATGCCGCTGCCAAAACAACTTCGCGACCGGCCGATGCCGGACCGGAACCGGATTCTCGCCGATCTCAAAGCGCTGTTCGATCAGGACTGGCGCAACATCGAGGCCGGTTATTACGCTCTGCCGCGAGGCGAGTTCGGAAACCCGTTGACGGCTTTGCGCCGCAGTCTCGATTTTTTTGCGGATCTTGCCACGGTCGAGGCAACGCGCCACGGGACGCACAAGGAGGTGCTGCTCGATACTCCGTTGAATAGCACCTATCCCCGTTATTATCGGCAGAAATTCCATTTCCAGACCGATGGCTATCTGAGCGAGGCCTCGGCCGAGCGCTACGACCACCAGGTCGAAGTCTTGTTTGCCGGCGGGGCTGCGGCGATGCGGCGTCAGGCGCTGGTTCCATTGCGCCAGGCACTGGCCGAGCATAGGGCGGAGAGGCTTGGCAGACCGCCGCAGCTCCTCGACCTCGCCTGCGGCACCGGCGTCTTTTTACGCGAGGTTAAGGGAAACTGGCCGCGTCTCCACGTGACCGGTCTCGACCTGTCGCCGCATTACCTCGCGGTGGCCGAACGCACCCTGGCGGCCTGGTCGCGCGTTCGGCTGGTCGAAGGGGCGGGTGAGGCGATGCCGTTCGGCGACGGCGAATTCGACATCGTGACCTGTATTTATCTATTTCATGAATTGCCGCCGCGGGTGCGCCGTCGCGTGGTCGGTGAAATCCGTCGGGTGTTGCGGCCGGGCGGTACCCTGATTCTAGTCGATTCGTTGCAGACGGGCGACGAGCCCGACTATGATGGTTTGCTCGATTCGTTTCCGGTTCTGTTTCATGAACCTTATTACGCGAGCTATATACAAGAAGATCTCAATCAGCTCATGAGCCCCGACTTTTCGCCGCTGGGGCATTTCTCGACTTATTTCTCAAAGGTGCTGAGCTACCGCCGCAAACCGGACGGCGGCTCCGGCTCGGAAGAAACCGCTCAGGCCGCAAAAAAACGTCAAATCGCTTCGAGATAATAGCACCAAGCAATATCGCCAATTTTTCGCCGCGATTTGCTGTCAACGATGATGTGTCGCTGACGAGGAAACGGCTGCGGGATCGCGCGGGGGCGCAAGGCGATCGCAGCCAATCCGATCGGCCACTACTAATAGATATCGGTTGCAGCACAGGCACAATTCCGGTAGCCTATTTTGTGGGGGTGGATCGTTGATCCACAGAATACGGGGGAATCGATGGAAGTCACCTGGACTCCGGAGCGGGTCGAGCGGCTGACGCAATTATTTGAGGAGGGATTGCCGACCGCCGAGATCGGCCGCCGGCTGGGCTTGACCAAAAACGCGGTCATCGGCCGGCTTTATCGCAGCGCCATGACCCGGCGCGAACCGATGCACAAGGTGCTGCCGCGGCGAAATGTTTTCGAATTTGCCGGGCCGTCCTGCCTGTGGCCTTTTGGCCATCCGAACGACCCGAATTTCCATTTTTGCGGCGCCCGCCCGGAGCCCGGCAAACCCTATTGCGCCGAGCACACGGCACTCGCCTACATCCGCCCAAAGGATCAGAACGCCGCCTGATCAGCCGCGGCGCTTGAGGCGGCGCATCGCGCGGTCGAGACCGTCGAGGGTCAATGGGTACATGCGGTCTTCGGTGATCCGGCGGATCATTCCGATGCTGGCGGTGCCGGTCCAGTATTTCTCCGGCACCGGGTTCAGCCACACCGCGTGGGGATAGGCGTCGAGCAGGCGACGCAGCCATACCTCTCCGGGTTCGTCGTTCCAGCGTTCGACGCTGCCGCCCTCTTTTTCGATCTCGTACGGGCTCATGCTGGCGTCGCCGACCAGCACGAGTTTGTAACTGCGGTCGTAAGTACGGATCAGCTCGAGGACTGACAATTGCTCGACGTGGCGGCGCTGCGAATCACGCCATACCGCGTCGTAAATGCAGTTGTGGAAGTAGAAATGGATCAGATGCTTGAATTCGGAGCGGGCGGCTGAAAACAATTCTTCGCAGACCCGAACATGATCCTCCATCGAGCCGCCGACATCGATGAACACTAACAGCTTGATCGCATTGTGCCGCTCGGGCACGAGCTGCAGATCGAGCCAGCCGGCATTATGCGCGGTCGACCGCACCGTGCCGTCGAGATCGAGTTCTTCGGCCGCCCCCTCGCGGGCGAATTGCCGCAACCGGCGCAAGGCGAGTTTGATGTTGCGGGTACCGAGTTCGATCGTATCGTCGAGATTGCGGAATTCGCGGCGGTCCCACACCTTGACGGCACTGCGGTTCTTGCCCTCTTCCTGCCCGATGCGGACACCTTCGGGATTGTAGCCGTGGGCACCAAAGGGCGAGGTGCCGGCTGTCCCGATCCATTTGCTGCCACCCTGGTGCCGCGCCTTTTGCTCGGCGAGCCGCCGGCGCAAGGTTTCCATTAGCTGTTCCCAGCCGCCCAGCGCCTCGACGAGCTTTTTTTCTTCGGCAGTGAGGAACCGCTCGGCGAGCTTGCGCAGCCATTCTTCCGGGATCTCGGCTTTGGGATCAGCCAAGATTTCGATGCCCTTGAAACATTGGCCGAATACCCGGTCAAAGCGGTCGAGATGGCGCTCGTCTTTGACGAGGGCTGCGCGGGCAATAAAATAGAAATCCTCGATCGCGAACGCCGCGATCCGTTGCTGCATCGCCTCCATCAGGGTCAAATATTCGCGCAACGAGACCGGTACTTTCGCCGCCCGCAGTTCTGTGAAAAACGTGAAGAACATCACGCCATTCCTGCACTGAAGATCCTATCGTCGTCCCCGCGAAAACGCACTTTCCGGGACTTTGCAGATCCGTGTCTTGTCCTCGTTCACCGTCAGCTTCAGCTTGCCCATGATCTTGCGCAGGTGGTGCAGCGCCGCTTCGGCGTTGCCCCGTCGGCACAGGATCACGAGCTCGTCGGCACAGGTGACGAGGCGAGT